>CACIRR010000001.1 GCA_902589095.1 uncultured Alphaproteobacteria bacterium
GCGCCCACATGAATATAAGCAGCTCTGGAGCCATATATTTCAGTTAAAAAGTAACTTAAAAGTACAAAAAGGACAAAACCAATAGAAACTAACAATTCTTGTTTATTATCTTCTATATTTTTGCAAATAAAATCGTAAACAAACCATGATCCTATTAGTAATGAAATTGAAATTATAATTGCTAAAGTAGGAGTCAAAGCAAATCCATCATTTTTCAACATCATCGAGCTTGCATTAAAATAGTAAACTAATATCAATAAAACAAAGCCACTAATCCAAGTTGCATAAGCTTCCCACTTAAACCAATGCAGTGTTTTAGGTAATATTTCTGGTGGGCCCTTTAATTTTTCAATTCTGTAAAAGCCCCCAGAATGAACTGACCACAAATATCCATCTAAGTGTTTAAAATCAGGATCATCCCTTTCTAGTCTGCTATCGAGCCAGTTGAAATAAAAAGAGGTACCTATCCAAGCAACTCCGAAAATTATATGGGTCCACCTCACAATTAAATGAAGCCATTCAGTATATACAGCAAACAGAGTACCGGTTTTAACACCTATATTGTATAGACTGGATGTTACAGCAATTACTAAAATAAAAGCTATAGATATGTATAAGCGATATTCTCTTGATTGAAGTTTTTTAAATGCAAGTAACAGAAAGAAAATTATTACTCCAGCTAAGACAGATGCAGGAAGTGCCAAAACAAGATTGTGCAAAAAATTTGAAAAATCGTAATTTTCTAATGGGGCTATTAATTCTAAAAAAAAATTCATTTGTGTTAATATTTTGTTTTATTTTCAGTTTGAGCCCATAAATTAAAGGCTTTTATTGCCTCATCTTTTAGAATTCTTTTGAGAGGTATTTTTCTTGCATTAATATCCTTTTTTATTTCATCATATATAAATTTATCATCAAATTCTATTTCAGCAGCATTTTCTCTGGAGTTACCATAATAAACTATATCAATATGAGACCAATAAATTGCACTTAAACACATAGGACAAGGCTCACAACTTGTATACATTTCACAACCTTTTAAATCAAAAGTATTAAGTTTTGTACATGCATTTCTAATTGCTACTATTTCTGCATGTGCAGTAGGATCATTATTTTGCGTTACACCATTTACACCCTCAGAAATTATTTTATTATTTTTTACAATCACACAGCCAAATGGGCCACCGTTATTATTTATATTTTTAATAGATAGCTCTATTGCTTTTTGCATAAAAAAATCAGAATTCATTAACTTGTTTTTCCGTGTTTTTTATATCTTCTTTATATGAATTCTTAAATTCAATTATTCTTGCTAAAATAGAAAATGATATTTCTTCTGGATCTTTTGATTTGCCAATTGATGAGCCGATGGGACACTCCAGTTGATTGATTATTTCTTTTTTGTGACCTAAATGCTCTAGCCTGTTGTAAAATTTATTTCTTTTAGTATCAGAGCCAATAAGTCCTAAGTAACTAAAATTATTAATTTTAAGTATTTCATTTACTATTTTAAAATCAAAATCGTGACTATGTGTTACTATAACATACATAGATTTTTTATTTAAATGATTAACTATTTCCCATGGTTTATCTGAAAGTAAATAACTTATATGACTAAAATTATTTTGTTTAAGAAAACTTGCTCTTGAGTCAATTAAAAATGTATTAAAATTTAAAAATTTTGTTTTGTTAATCAAAGATTGCCCAATATGTCCTGCGCCAAATATATACAAATCAAATTTATCGCTTTCATCAAATATTTCATTTTTTATAGCGTTCTTGAAATTAGAATGTTTAGTTAATTTTATTTCAACAAATCCTCCACAGCATTGACCTATGCCAGGTCCAAGAGGTATTTTTAGAATATTTTCTTTTTTATTATTTACTAATAATTTTTTGGATTCATTTATAACTTGAAATTCTAATGTTCCTCCACCAATAGTTCCATAAATTTCATTGTCTGCAATTAACATAAAATCATCAATTTTATTTGGTGTTGAACCTAGAGCATTCATCACTTTTGCTTTTATTAAAGTAAAATTAAAATTGATATTTTTATGTAATTTTTTAAATTTCATTATTTATACTTTTCAAAATATTTTCAGGTGTGGCAGGGGCTATTAAATTAATATTTTTTAAATTTTGGTTTTTATTTATTACTGCATTTTTAATTGCTGAAAAAACAGATATTGCTAACATAAATGGAGGTTCTCCAACTGCTTTAGACCTATTTACAACTTTTTCTATGTTAAAACCTTTTTTATATATCTCAACATTAAATTTTTCTGGAATTTCTGCAGCTGTTGGAATTTTATAAGTTGAAGGGCTATGAGATAAAATATTACCATCTTTATTCCAGCTGATTTCTTCAGTTGTTAACCAGCCAAGACCTTGAACAAATCCTCCTTCGATTTGACCAATATCTATTCTTTGATTTATTGATTTTCCTACATCATGAATTATGTCAACTTGTAATACTTTATTCTCACCCGTTAATGTATCAATTATTACTTCACTTACAGCTGCTCCATAAGCAAAATATAAAAACGGTCTGCCAGATAAATCTTTAACATTAACATTTATTTTAGGAGTTTTATAAAAACCTGAAGAGTAAAGTTTTATTCTGTTTAAATAAGCATTTGCAATAACTTCTTTAAATTGTAAAATTTTATTATCACAAATAATTTTTCCATTTTTGTAAATAATTTTTTTAGTTTTGTAGTTTTTTTTAATAAATTCATTTAGTTCTAATTTTATGTTGTAAATAGCATTTAGTATCGCACCTCCATTTAGATCTGTTGTGGCTGAGGCAGCACTGGCAGATGTATTTGCTACTTTCTCAGTATCTGTTGATGATAATTTTATATCTTTAATATCTAAGCCAAATTCATTAGCTGCAACTAAGGCTAATTTAGTCATTAATCCCTGACCCATTTCTATCCCACCATGATTTAAATGAATTGACCCATCAGTATAAATATGAACTAAAGCTCCAGCTTGATTTAAATGAGTAGTTGTGAATGATATTCCAAATTTAACAGGCGTGATAGAGATGCCTTTTTTTAGGATTTCATTGGAATTATTAAATTTTTCAATTTCTTTTTTTCTCCTAGTGTAATTAGACTTTTTCTTTAAATCATTAAAGATTTCTTCAATAATATTATCTTCAATTTTCATTCCATAGTGAGTAATATTGTTATGGTTTTTTTTATAAAAATTTTGAACTCTAATATTAGATGGCTCTTTTTTTAAATGATGAGCTATGTCATCAATTATATTTTCAATACAAAACATACCTTGTGGACCACCAAATCCTCTAAAAGCTGTATTCGATACAGTATTTGTTTTACAACGATGTGATGTGAGCTCTAGATTTGGAATAAAGTAAGCATTGTCTATATGATAGATTGCTCTATCATTTATCGCTCCTGATAAATCTGCTGAGATACCACAATTTGATGCCATTAAAATTTTTAGTCCATTTATTTTTCCATTATCAGAAAACCCAACTTCATAATCAAATATAAACTGATGTCTCTTACCAGTCATTATCATATCGTCATCTCTATCAATACGAAGCTTAACTGGTCTATTTAACTTTTTTGCAGCAATACTGCTAATAGCTGCGAATAAAAAAGATTGTGTTTCTTTTCCTCCAAACCCACCACCAATTCTTCTTACCTTAACATTTATACTATTAAATTTTTGATTGAGTACTTTTGCAACAATTTGCTGAGTTTCAGAAGGATGTTGTGTTGAGGAATATATCAAAAAATTATTATCCTCTTGTGGAATAGTCATTGCTATTTGACCTTCTAAATAGAAGTGGTCTTGACCTCCGCATTCTAACTTTCCACTCAAGCGATGTTTTGAATTCGCAATAGCTGATGAGCTTTTACCTCTTTTGATAGTTTTTGACTTTAATACAAAACTTTTTTTCTTAATTGCATCTTCAATAGTTATAATTGGTTTTTGTTTTTTTATTTTAAGTTTTACTTTTAATAATGCTTGTCTCGCTAATTTTGTTGATGAGGCTATAACAGCAAATATTGGTTGCCCATGATATCCTATCTTTTTGGAAGTGAATATTTTGTCACCTTTAAAAATTGGACCTACATCATTTTGACCTTCAATATCTTCTTCAGTTATTATGTCTACTACTCCATTAGATTTTAAAACTTCTGAAAAATCTATTTTTTCTATAATACCTTTACTTACAGGACTAAAACCAATAGCAGCATGCAAAAGGTTTCTAGGTTCAGAAATATCATCCGTATATATGGCTCTGCCAGTGACATGCTTTATAGCACTTTCATGCTCAACATTTTTTACAAAAGTATTAGAAGTCATAGACCGTAACTTTTTTATTATTATATTCATTCCTAAATCTATCTAAAAGATTAGAGACAATTTTTGTTCGATAATTTTTTGATCCTCTTACATCGCTTAATGGTGAAAATTCTTTAGAAATAATCAATTTTGCTTTACTTATATTTTCGTAAGTAATTTTTTTATTTATAAGATATTTTTCAGTTGCTTTAGCAATTTTTGGAGTAGCTGCCATTCCTCCACAAACTATTTTGATAGATTTGATTGTGTTATTTTTTATCCTAGTATTGATAGCCATAAAAACAGAACTAATATCATCATCAATTCTCTTGGAAATTTTGTAACATTTGTGAATATTATTTTTGCTTTTTAATGGAATAATTATTTCTTTGATGAATTCATTTTTTCTTAATTTAGTTTGTCGATAACCAATAAAATAATTACTCATTTCAATTTTTCGACTTTTTCGTCCATCCAAAACTAACGTAGAATCAAGAGATATTAATACAGGTAAGCTATCACCTATAGGTGAGGCACTTCCAATATTACCTCCTAAAGAAGCAACATTTCGAATTTGCTCTGAACCGTATCGTTCAAACATCTCATAAAATGCAGGATAGTATTTCTTTAAAGTTCCAAGAATATCATTGATAGGAGTCGCTGCTCCAATGTGTATATTATTATTTCTAACTCTTACGTAGTTTAAGTCTTTGTTTTGGCCAAGATAAAATATTTCGTTTAAGTTCCTTCTTTTTTTATTAATATCTAAGGATATGTCTGTTCCTCCAACTAAAAGTGAAGGGTTCTTACTTTTCAGAAAATCTTTTTTGAAACTTTTTAAGTTTTGATGAATATAAAATTTTGACCCATCATTATTTAAAACTACATCTTTTAATTTAATTTTTTTTAATTTTTCAAATACTTTTGATGTATCAGAATCTAAATTTTTATATTTTTTTAAATTTTTTAATGACTCTTTTATTGGCCTATAACCTGTACACCTGCATAAATTTCCTGAAAGGTATCTATTTATATTAGAATCTGTAGGTTTAATTTTATTTTTGTGCATTGCGTACATTGACATTATAAATCCAGGAGTACAAAAACCACATTGCGCACCATCATTATCAACCATACTTTGTTGGACAGGATGTAAATATTTTGACTCTATATATTCAACAGTCAATAGTTGTTTTGAATGAAGTGAGTACAATAAAGTTATACAGGTATTAATGCTTTTATATTTTAGCTTATTATTTTTCATTTCAGCTATCACAGCTGTACAGGCACCGCAATCTCCAGAGGCACAACCTTCTTTTGTGCCTTTTAAGTTTTTATAATTTCTAAGATATTCTAAAACAGTTGTGTTTGTATTTGCTTTATTGATAGTAATGAGTTCGTTATTCAATAAGAATTCAATTGAAGAACTAAGCATTAACTACCTCTATACGTTGTATAACTCCAAGGTGAAATCAACAGAGGGACATGATAGTGCTCATTGTTGTCACTTATTCCAAATCTAATTACAACATCATCTAAAAATGGATTATCACTAAGTTTTGTGAATTTTTTAAAATAATCTCCACAGAAAAATTTAATTTCATATTTTCCAGCCTTAAAATTATCATTTTCCAAAATTGGTCCATCGCATCTTCCATCTTCATTTAGTGTAAATTCTTTAATTTTTTTCTTATTTCCTTCATTAAAAATATAAACGCTACCTTTTATTCCAGATCCAGGTTTGCCATTATATGTGTCAAGCACATGAGTAGTTAAATATCCTTTAGACATAATCTGTTTTTATTTATACAGTATTTGCTTAAATATTAAATTAGCTTTTTAAATGCCTGAAATTAGAAATTTTATTGGATACGGAAATAATCTGCCTCAATTCACATGGGAGAATAATTCTAAATTAGCTATACAATTTGTATTAAATTACGAGGAGGGTGGTGAAAATACTGTTTTAAATGGTGACAAACACTCTGAAATATTTCTATCAGAAATAATTGGGGCGCAACCAGTTATTGGAGAACGTCATATGAATATGGAGTCTATATATGAATATGGTTCTAGAGCAGGCTTTTGGAGAATACATAATGAATTTACTGAGAGAGGATTACCATTAACTATTTTTGGTGTTGGTCTTGCTCTAGAAAAAAACAATGAAGTATGTGAAGCTATTAAGAAAGCACAATTTGAAGTGGCAAGTCATGGATATCGTTGGATTGATTATCAGCATGTTGATCCAAAAATTGAAGAGCAACATATTATTAAATGCAATGAAACAATAAAAAATATTTTTGGTTATTATCCATCAGGTTGGTATACCGGTCGAACAAGTCCTAATACTCGTGATTTAGTTTTAAAAAATACTCAAGTTTTATATGATAGCGATGCCTACAATGATGATTTGCCATATTGGATTGAGCATAATAATAAAAAACATTTAATAATTCCTTATACTCTAGATAACAATGATATGCGATTTGCTACAGCGCAAGGTTTTAACACTGGAGATGATTTTTATAATTATTTAAAGGACTCATTTGATACTTTGTATAATGAAAGTACATCAACTGGATCATCAAAAATGATGTCAATTGGTTTACATTGTAGACTAATTGGAAGACCAGGAAGATTTCAATCTTTAGTTAAATTTTTAAATTATTTAAATCAATTTAATGATGTTTGGATATGCCAAAGAAAAGATATTGCAGATTTTTGGTATAAAAATTTTAATGATCGTTGAAAATATTAATAAGTTAGAAAATGCAGAGTTTATAAATATTTTTAAAAATATTTTTGAACACTCTGATTTTATTACTCATGAGGTTGAGTGTTTGAGGCCATTTCAAAATAAATTAGATGTGATTGATAGTTTTATAAAAATATTTGATAATCTTACAATGGATGTAAAAATTAAAATAATCAAATCCCATCCTGATCTTGGTGATAAAATTAAAATTGCAGAAGGGCTTACAGAATTTTCTAAACAAGAACAATCAGGTGCAGGATTAGCTAACTGCAATGATGAAGAGTATAGAAAATTTCATAGACTCAATGATGAATTTAAAGCGAAGTTTGATATCCCTTTTATTTTTGCTATTAGGGGAAAATCTAAAAGTGATATTTTTAAAGAATTTGAAACTCGATTAAAATCAGATAATATTGAACAAGAACTTGACAAATCTATAAATCAAGTGAAGAAAATTGCTACCTTAAGATTAAATGAAATAATACATGAGTAAATATAAAGTTAAAAATTATATTAATTTAGCTAGCCCCATACTAGGTACTAAAATTTATAGTTATAGTGATCAATTTTTTGGAGCTGCTTCAAGAATGTTAAATGAAAACTCGCCTATATTTAAGGAACATGTCTATGATAAACATGGAAAATGGATGGACGGTTGGGAAACAAGAAGAAAGCGAATAAAAGGTAATGATTTTTGTATTATTAAGCTAGGAAAACCTGGAAAAGTTTCTGTTGTTGAAATCGATACAAGTTTTTTTAATGGCAACCAACCAGAATATGCTTCATTGGATGTTTGCTTTTCTAATAATAATAAATTTAAATGGAAGAATATTTTAACAAAGAAAAAACTCAAACCGGATACAATTCATAAATTCAAAATTTCAAAATCTTATCCAATAAATTTTGCTAAATTAAATATTTTTCCTGATGGTGGTGTCGCTAGAATAAAATTACTAGGTGATTTAAGTTTAGATCTAAAAAAAACAAATAAAAGTATAGATTTGAGCAGTGTATTAAATGGTGCGAAAATAGTAGCTTGTAGTGATGAACATTTTGGAAAAGCTGAAAATATAATCGCACCAGGCAAATCAATTAACATGGGTAATGGTTGGGAAACCAAAAGAAGAAGAGGTGAAGGGTATGATTGGATTATTGTTAAGTTAGCAAAAACTGGAACAATTGACAAATTTAATATTCAGACTCATCATTTTAAAGGCAATTATCCAGCTTCGTTTTCTATTCAAGGTTCTCATTTAAAAAATAATATAAGCACTAACACTATTGTCAATTTAAGTACAAAATGGAGCACAGTTATACCAAAGACTAATTTAAAGCCACATCATCAACTAATTGTTTCAAATAAAAATAATAAACAAAAATTTAATTTTATTAAATTGAATATTTATCCAGATGGTGGAATATCGCGTTTAAGAATTATGGGAAAGATATAATAATTCTATGAGTTTTAAGATAGAAGAAGTTACTAAAGAAAAGTTTTCAAAGTTTGGTGATTTTATTAATCCTTACTCTGTAGATTCTACAGATATCAATATGAATACCACAAAGAGTTATTTCGATCTTGCTAACATAGAAATTGATGGAGTGGATAAACGAGTTCGTTTAAATTTATTTGAAGCCAAAAAAAGAATTTTTCCCTTGAAAATTGATATGTTAGAAAATCATCCATTTAGTTCTCAAGTTTTTCTTCCTCTTGGCAATCATCCATTTATAGTTGTGGTTTGCCCTGTGAGTGAAAAACCTAATTTAAAAGATCTTAATTTATTCAGAGTAGATAATGGTTTTGGTATAAACTTTAAACCTAGAGTGTGGCATTTTCCATTAATTTCAATTGAAGATGCAAGGTTTATAACCATTGATAAAAAAAATGACGAAGGCAATTTAGAAATATATAAATTTGATGAAGATGAGGTTTTTTCAATAAATGTCTGAGAAAATTTTAACAATTAAAAATGTTTCAAAATCTTTTCCTAAAGTTATCGCAAACAATAATGTTTCTTTTAATATTAAAAAAAATACTGTTCATGCACTTTTAGGTGAGAATGGTGCTGGAAAATCTACATTAGTAAAAATCTTATATGGATTATTAAAATCTGATGAAGGTGAAATAACTTTTAATAATAGCCCTTTAAAAGTTCAATCACCCTCAGAGGCAAGAAAAAATAAAATTGGAATGGTTTTTCAACATTTTTCTTTATTTGATTCACTCACTGTAAGAGAAAATTTAATTTTGGGTATTGATCAGAGTATGTCATTTTCTAGCTTACAAGAAAAAGTAAATGAAATATCAAATAGATATAAGTTACCTTTAGATCTTGATGCACCTATAAATACTCTATCTGCTGGACAGAAACAAAGAGTTGAAATTGTAAGAATTCTTTTGCAAGATCCAGAATTGTTAATAATGGACGAGCCCACTTCTGTCCTAACCCCTCAAGAAGTTGAAAGTTTATTTGAAACACTCAATACTCTTTTAAAAGAAGGGAGAACTATTTTATATATTACACACAAATTAGAAGAAGTCATAAATTTATGTGATGAAGTTACAATATTAAGAAATGGTGAAGTTATAGAGTCAAGTAAACTAGAGAATGAAACTGCTGAAACTTTAGCAACTAAAATGTTGGGAAAAAAACTAAGTGAAATTACAACAGATTATTCAAAAATAACATCAAAAATAAATTTATCAGCTAAAAATTTATCCATAGAATTCAATGATCCTTTTCTAGTGGATTTAAAAAATATCTCTTTCGATATTAAAGAGGGAGAAATATTTGGGATTGCAGGTGTGGCAGGTAATGGACAATCTGAATTAATGAATTTATTAACTGGAGAGGAAATTGAGGGAGTAAGTGGGCAGCTAGATTTTACCAAAATTGATATAAAGAATTTTTCTCCAAAAAAGAGACGTGATATGTCTATAGCATTCGTGCCTGAAAATAGGCTGGGCCACAGTGCGGTGCCTGAGTTAACATTAACTGAAAATATTTTACTGAGTCAATTTCCTGATAATGATTTTCAAAAAAATGGATTGATAAGTTTTGAAAATAT
The DNA here is from genome assembly GCA_902589095.1 of uncultured Alphaproteobacteria bacterium. GTDB lineage: Bacteria > Pseudomonadota > Alphaproteobacteria > HIMB59 > CACPNW01. The sequence goes on from CACIRR010000001.1 coordinate 10,157, forward strand.
TGAAGTTCAAGCAAAAAAAGTAATTGAAAAATTTAATGTAGTTACACCTGGTCCTGATGCAAAAGCCTCTAGTTTATCAGGAGGTAACTTGCAGAAATTTGTCATTGGAAGAGAAATATTGTCTAAACCAAAGCTCTTGATTATATCGCATCCAACATGGGGTATAGATGCAGGAGCTGAACATGCTATTAGGCAGTCCTTAATTGAATTGGCTAAAAACGGAACTTCAATAATCGTAATCTCGCAAGACTTAGATGAGCTTATTGAAATTACACATCGGTTGTCGGTAATTTTTAATGGAAAATTATCTAAAAGCTATGACACAAGAGAGATATCCATCTCTCAAATTGGATTGTTAATGGGAGGGCATAAAGTTGATTAATATTATTCCAGAGTTCAGAGCTCGTGGGAACCCTTCGACTTCGATGAATTTTCTCGTTCCCATTATTGCTGTGAGCTTAACTATTTTTACAGGGTCTATAATTTTTGTTTTAATGGGCTTTGAGCCTGGTTTTGCATTATATACATTTTTTATATCTCCAATCTCTAATTCTTATGGCATTTCAGAACTTTTAGTGAAAGCAACACCTTTAGCTTTAATTGCTGTTGGTCTATCATTTTGTTTTAAAAATAATCTCTATAATATCGGAGCTGAGGGACAATTAACAATGGGTGCTGTTTTTGGTGGAGGTATCGGAATTTATCTTCATGACACTTCAGGTTTTTGGGTCTTACCTTTAATGATTATTGGGGGCGCAATTGGTGGTGCTCTATGGGGTATGATACCTGCAATATTAAAGGTAAAATTTAATACAAACGAAATCTTAACCAGTTTAATGCTTGTTTATATTGCATTATTAATATTGGATTATCTAGTTGTGGGTCCATGGAAAGATCCGTATGGTTATAGTTTTCCTAAGACGAGAGCTTTTGGAGACTCAGGAAGAATGCCGTTACTTTTCCAAGGTCTAAGAGTTCATTTTGGAATTATTATCTCTCTTGCAGCAGTTTTTGCTTCTTGGTTTATTTTTTCAAAAACAATGTTGGGCTATCAACTTAAAGTAACTGGTTTTAGTCCAACAGCTTCTAAGTATGCAGGATTTAATCAAAACAATCTAGTATATATAGCATTTATTTTTTCTGGTGCTTTTGCAGGTATTGCAGGTTTAGGAGAGGTTTCTGGACCAATTGGATTGTTATACAGAGATATTTCACCAAATTATGGTTTTACAGCAATTATTGTAGCTTTTCTTGGAAGACTTAATCCAATCGGCATTGTATTTGCATCTCTAGTAATAGCACTTACTTATTTAGGCGCTGAAGATGCTCAGTTATTCATGCAAATTCCTGCAGCTGTTGGTTTTGTTTTTCAAGGTTTAGTTTTATTCTTTTTATTAGGAACCGAACTACTAGTGAATTATAAAATTTCTTTTAGGTCAAAATTATGAATGTAGATATTTTATTTGGTGTTATTCAGATTATTTTAATAGCTACAACACCTTTAGTTTTTGCAGCAATAGGTGAGTTGGTTACAGAAAAAACGGGAGTTTTGAATCTCGGAGTTGAGGGCATGATGTTGGTAGGGGCTGTATCTGCATTTGTTACTTTAGTTGTGACAGGAAGCTATTTGTTAGCGTTTCTGGTATCTATTTTATCAGGAATACTGATGTCGGGACTTTTTGCATATTTAGTTCTAATATTAATGTCCAATCAAGTAGCAACTGGTTTAGCACTTACAATTTTTGGTATTGGTTTAAGTTCAATGATTGGTAAACAATATATAGGAACACCAATTACAGGATTGAACCCTTATTTTTTTGTAGCCCTATCTTTTGTTATAGTATTTTTAGTTGGTTATTTTTTTTATAAAACTAAATTAGGTTTAATTTTTAGAGCTGTTGGGGAGTCACATGACTCATCTCACGCACTTGGGTATAGCGTAATAAAAATAAGACTACTTGGTATTTTATTTGGTGGAAGTATGTGTGCATTAGCAGGCTCTTATATGTCGATATGTTATGCACCAATGTGGCAAGAAAATATGACTGCTGGAAGAGGCTGGATTGCTCTAGCTTTAGTTGTGTTTGCAACATGGAAACCTGGAAGAATTTTGATTGGTGCCTACATTTTTGGTGGTGTCTCAATTTTGCAAATGAATCTTCAAGCGTGGGGTTTAAATTTTCCTGGCCAATTCTTTAATATGGCGCCATATTTAGCAACTATGATCGTATTGATAATAATATCTAGTAATCGTCTAAGGATAAAATTAAGCGCCCCTGCTTCACTAACTATACCTTTTTTCAAGGGAAGATAGATATCCACCTTTTTCTTTTATTTTATTATTAAGAATCGTTGAGCGACCTTTAAGAAAGATGTTGAATAAACAATTATTTTTAGCAGGTGAGGTTAAAATGATTAGACTACTAATATTAACTATTTCTATTTTAGGGATTTCAGTTGGATCAGCCAATGCAGACCCTAAAAAAGTGGGCTTTATATATATAGGCCCTCCAGGTGACCATGGCTGGACTTACATGCATGATGTTGGAAGACAATACATGGAAAGTCAACTAGGTGACTCTGTTACTTCTACTTATATTGAAAATGTCCCAGAAAATGCTGATGCTGTAAGAGCAATTCGTAAATTAGCAGCTTCTGGTCATGACTTAATTTTTACTACTTCGTTTAACTATATGGATCAAACGTTAGAAGTTGCAAATGAATTTCCTGACGTAAAATTTGAACATGCAACTGGATACAAAAGAGCTGCAAACGTTTCTACATATTCAGCTAGGTTTTATGAAGGAAGAACAATTTCTGGTCACATCGCTGGAAAAATGACTAAATCTAATATCATTGGATATATAGCTTCATTCCCAATTCCTGAGGTTGTAAGAGGAATTAATGCTTTTTATTTAGCTGCCTCTAAAGTTAACCCAGACATTCAAATAAAAATTATTTGGGCATTTACTTGGTATGATCCAGGTAAAGAAGCTGATGCTGCTAACACTCTAATTAACCAGGGTGCAGACATTTTAGTTCAGCACACTGATACTTATGCACCATGTCAAGCAGCTGAAAAAGCTGGTGTTCTTGCTTTTGGTCAAGCTTCTAACCAAGAGGAATTTTGTCCTAACGCTCATTTAACAGCTATTGAAGACATTTGGGGCCCTTATTACGCACAAAGAGCTCAAGCTGTAGTTGACGGAACTTGGTCTGAAAAAGATACATGGGACGGAATGGCAGAAGGAATGGTTGTTATGTCACCATACAATGCAAAGCTTATGCCTACTGACTTAATACAAGAAGCAGTAGCTATGGAAGTTGCAATTAAAGATGGCTCACTTCATCCTTTCACTGGTCCAATTTATGATCAGGCAGGCGATTTAAGAGTAGCTGAAGGTGAGGTTGCTGATGACTTTATGATGGCAACTATGGACTGGTACGTTCAAGGTATTGACGGCGAACTTCCGCAATAATATTTATTTTTAATCAAACCTCTCTTTAATTTTTATAAAGAGAGGTTATCTTATTTTAACAAAGGATAACAATGGCGGATTTACATATTTCTTGGGAAGAATATAATAAAAAAACTGAGCAACTGGCCTCAATGGTTTACAAAGATGGTTGGGATTTCAATCAGGTTGTTTGTATTGCAAAGGGAGGCATGAGAGTAGGGGACATAATGGCAAGAATATTTGATGTTCCTCTTGCTGTACTTTCTGTAGAGTCTTATAGAGGTGATGGTGTTAAAAATAAAAGAGGATCAATTACTTTTTCCAGAGATTTAGCGAAAACAAGTCCCAACATAGGTTCTAAAGTTCTAATAGTAGATGATCTGGCAGATTCAGGAATTACTCTAAAAAAGAGCATTGAATGGATGGAGCACTTTTATGGCTTCTATTTAGATGAGCCAATTAGAACAGGTGTACTATTTTATAAGGCAGTTTCAAGTTTCAAACCTAACTACTATGTTGATTATTTAGATGACTCCCCTTGGATACATATGCCTTATGAAAAATATGAAACTATGAAACCTGAAGATATAGGTTAAAAGATTGAAGTTATCTTACTAAAATTTTTTTTCTTTTCAGCATACACAGGTATTTCACAATCATCTTTGGGTTTACCAACGACCAAAAGCACAAAGGGTTTTTCATTAATTGGTCTTTTAAGTATCTGATTTAAAAAATTCATTGGACTTGGAGTATGTGTTAACATTGATAAACCAGCATAATGTAAGCATGAAATTAAAATACCTGTAGCAATACCAACTGACTCTTTTACATAATAATTTTTAACTTTCTTATTATTTTTCACTGAATATTTTTTTTCAAAAATTGCAATCAAGTAGGGAGCTTCTTCCAAAAATGATTTATTTTTATCAGTTCCTAGAGGTTTTAGCGCTTCTAGCCATTCCTGAGGAGCTTTTTTTTCATAAAATTCTGCCTCCTCAATTTCTGCCGCAATTCTAATCTTTTTTTTTATCGTTTTATTTTTAATTATAACAAAATGCCATGGCTGCAGGTTGGCCCCATTGGGAGCGGTACCTGCTGCTAAAACAGCGTTTTTAATAATTTCAAAATCAATTTTTTGTTTTTTAAAATCACGAACACTTCTCCTTTTTTTAACTAAATTATAAAAATTTTTTGAATTTAGTTTCATTTCAGTGATTGTTTGATTTGAAAAATCTAATTTTTTGGTTATGAATTCCATATTCATGCATTGGTTAGTAATTATTATAGGTACACTTATACTTTCTATTTCTATTAGTAACCCTTTTTATAAACTAATAATTGGAAAAAAAATTCAATTCAGAAGTATCGTGCAAATAATTTTAAGGACAATTTTATTTTTAATTGGATTGATAATTGTTTTTATAGGATTATATTTGGAGAGTATTTAATTTAGTATCTTCTTATGTTTCTGTCTATTAATGCTGCCCATGCATCTATACCTCCAAGAACATTAACACAATTCATATATCCTTTTGACTTTAACCACTTGCAAACTGCCTGACTTCTTGTTCCTGTATGACACATTACGAATATATTTTTATCCCCATCTAACTCTGAATATCGGTTAGCTATTTCTGATAATTTGATGTGAATCGTTCCCTTGATATGTGCATGATCTCTCTCGGTATCCTCTCTAACATCTAGTATCTGTATTTTCTTATCTTCTTCTCTCAATTCGTTGAGTTTGTGTACTGTAATTTCGCTACTTTTATAGATATCCATTAACTTCATTTTATATAAATAGTTGTAAATATCTAGTGTTTTATTAGTAAATATAAAAATATAAATTGTTTAATATTTAAAAATAAGTATAAGAAATTTTTTTTTCAAGGAATATTATAATATGTCTAATAAAATAAGTTTTTCAGCTTTTGGAAGAGATTCCTATTATCACAGAGATTGGTTTAAAAAAAATGGTTTCAAATTCGATCGTAGTTCAAGAAAATGGGTTGTAGAAAATTTACCAATCGAACATGCAGAAGATTTTGCGAGTTATTGTAGAAAATATGGCCTAACATTTGAGAGATCAGATAGGGTAATTACTGAGTTTGATTATGCTGATTATTTATGGGATGGTCAAAGGGATGATTATATGAAGCCAATAGAGTCAGTTGACATTCCTACTCCAAAAAACAAGATTTAATTTCTGCTTAAATTTAAGCCTATAAATAACTTATTATTGCTATTTATTTTATCGGCAATTTGGGGATCAGCCTTTATTGCAATAAAAGTTAGTCTTAATTATTTTTCACCTGTCAGTGTAGCTTCATATAGACTTATAGTAGCATCAATTTTTTTATTAATTTTTTATATAATCGGAAAATACAAAACATCTCTTAACAGAACTGATTTGATAATGTTGCTATTTGTAGGTGTAGTTGGAAATTTTCTACCATTTTATTTAATAAGTTGGTCTGAACAACATATTCAATCTTCTACAGCAGGTATATTAATGGGGGTTGGACCGATACTGACTCTAATCCTATCTCATTTCTTTACCAAAGATGATAGGTTTACTTACTCTAAATTAATATCTATTTCTATTGGGTTTATAGGAGTTTTATTTATTTTTGAAATTGATACTTTATTCAATTTTGGAACAGCTAATTCATTGCAATTATTCTCAAAATTTCTAATTATTATTGCTGCCCTGGGGTATATGATTTCAAATATAGTGGCTTACAATACTCTTAAACATATTGATTCTTTTTCAATAACTTTTTTTGCCACACTTTTTGGCGCATTAGTATCAGTTCCTTTTTTACTCTATAGTGAGAACATACAGCCATCATACATTAATTTTACTGCACTATTGCCAATTCTTTATTTAGGGATATTTCCTACTGCTCTTGCATTTCAACTTAGATATCATATTACCAAAACATCTGGCCCAGTTTTTTTATCTTATGTAGCATACCTTATCCCTATTTTTGCTTTAATATGGGGCTTTGTATTATTATCTGAAGAAATTTACTTAAACTCAATAATAGGTATCACTCTTATTCTATTTGGAGTTTATATTGGTAAAAAAAATTAATGAGAAAAATAACTATAGAAAGCATACAAAATCATTAAAACTCCAATTAAAATAGTTACATTCCCAGCGTTAAAAAATTTCATATTTATAGATCTATTATATTTTAATTTTTAATTTTTCTATTGATTTTTTTATAAATCTTCTTCATGATGATTTTTATTATGACAGACTCTATAAAATATATACTTGAAGAATCAAAAGCTCCTAAGACTTGGTACAACATTAACTCAGATTTACCTAGTCCACCCCCACCTCCATTACACCCAGGTACAAAACAACCTGCAGGTCCTGATGATTTTGCTCCTTTATTTCCGATGGGTCTAATTATGCAGGAAGTTTCTACAGAACGAGAAATTGAAATACCAGAACCTGTAAGAGAAATTTATAAGCAATGGAGACCATCTCCTCTATTTAGAGCTAGAAGATTAGAAAAGTATTTAGATACCCCTGCAAAAATTTATTACAAATATGAAGGAGTTAGCCCAACTGGAAGTCATAAACCTAATACGGCAGTTCCCCAAGCTTTTTTTAATAAAGAAGAGGGAGTAAAAAAAATATTTACAGAAACTGGTGCTGGACAATGGGGAAGCTCTTTAGCTTTTGCTGGTCAAATGTTTGGAATCGATATTGAAGTTTTCATGGTAAAAGTGAGTTTTGAACAAAAACCTTACAGAAAGCTTATGATGCAGTCTTTCGGTGGAACGTGTCATCCAAGTCCATCAGACTTAACAGATTTTGGAAAAAAACTTCTTTCTGAAGATCCAAATAATCCTGGCAGCTTAGGTATAGCTATCTCAGAAGCAATTGAGGCTGTTGTCAAAAGTGAAGGCAAGGCGAAATATGCTCTAGGAAGTGTTCTTGGACATGTATTGTTGCACCAAACCATAAATGGTAACGAAGCAATACTGCAAATGGAACAAGCTGGAGATTATCCTGATATTATTGTTGGATGTACTGGTGGCGGTAGTAATTTAGCAGGATTAATGTTTCCTTTCCTTGGTCAGCAATTAAGAGGTGGTCAGAAAATTGATATAATTGGATGTGAACCACTTTCCTGTCCTTCTTTTACTAAAGGCAAGTATGCATATGATCATGGAGATATGGCAAGAATGACACCGTTAATTAAAATGCACACTCTTGGATCAGACTTTTTACCACCTGCTAATCATTCTGGAGGACTTAGATATCATGGTATGTCTTATCACTTAAGTCATTTATATGATCTTGGTTTAATGAGAGCAAAAGCTTATGGTCAAAAAGATTGTTTTGAGGCTGGAGTAATTTTTGGAAAACAAGAAGGAATTATTCCTGCTCCTGAAGGTAATCACGCTGTTAAGGGAGCTATTGATGCAGCCCTTGAATGTAAAGAAAAGGGTGAGTCAAAGACAATTTTATTTAACTTATGTGGGCATGGACATTTTGATATGACTGCTTATGACGATTATTTTAGTGGAAAGTTAGCCGATGACTTTTATGATGAAAGTTCAGCAAATCAATCATTGTCTAAGTTACCTGAAATTGCATAAATTGTTTTAGTATTAGAAATTATTGTTTTTCTTTAATAGTAAATGAAATATTGACTATATTTCAAAGGGAGAGATTAATTTATTAACGCCGAAGGAGCAACGACCCGGAAACTCTCAGGCAAAAGGACCTTTGAAATTAATATCTGAAGATCTTAAATGATTAACAGAAGGGCAAGAGAGATCGAGAATGGTAGATATATGGCCTTTCTATGGTACTAGACCCTATAATCAAGACGCTAAAACATTAATAGCTCCATCTACTGATCATTTAAGTATAGAAAATATAGAAATATTTAGAAAAAATAATTATTGGAATTATCTCAAAATTTTAAATCCTGTCGGACAATTAAAAGAGAAAGACTCATTATTAGAAGCAAAAAATCATTTCAAAGAAATGAAAGATAATGATGTAATTAAAAAAGATGAAGCGTTACATTTTTATATCTATCAAATTGAACTGGGTAATCATAATCAATTGGGCTTTTTATCTTTAGCTTCAATAAAAGATTTTGAAAAAAAAATCATTAAGCCTCATGAAAAAATTTATGAAAGTAGAAAAATTGAAAGAGCAGATCAAATGATGAATTTAGGAACCCAAATAGGTCCAATTTATGTTTCGTATCCAAGTGCAAACAATATTCGAGAGTTACTTTTATCAAAAATTGACAAACCTCCATCATATGATTTTGAAAGTTTTGATAATTCTGTTCATAGATTATGGTGCATAAGTGATTTAGTTTTTATTGAAAAATTAAAAAGTTTATTAAATGATGTAAATGCATTTTATATTGCTGACGGTCATCATCGAATGGGAGCCATGGAATATATATGTAAAAAAAATCCCTCTAATGAAAAATTTATGATAGCTGCTTTTCCTTCAGATGAATCAAAGATTTTTGATTACAATCGGGTTATCAAAGATCTTAATGGACTTTCTAAAGATGAATTTGTTAATATTTTATCAAATGATTTTAAAATTACAAAAAAAGACTCTGCTTTTAAACCAAGCAAAAAAAATAATTTTGGGATGTATCATGAAAAACAATGGTATGCTCTTGAGTTTATTTCATCAACTGTAAGTGATAATTTTATTGATACATTGGATATAAATATCCTAAACAATTTTTGCTTTACTAAAATTTTGAATATTAAGGATGTTAATAATGATGAAAGAATTAGATTTATAGCAGGTTGCCATGGTTTAAGTGCTTTAGAAAAAAAAGTTAATGAAAATCCTGATAGTGTGGCCTTTTCTATCTTTCCATCTGAAATAACAGATGTTATTAGAGTCGCTGATGACAACTTAACTATGCCGCCCAAATCAACATGGTTTGATCCTAAACCACTTGATGGATTGGTTGTGTATGAATTTGAATAACTATGGAAAAACCTAATAAAAAACCTAATAATCCAAATTTCTCAAGTGGTCCCTGCGCTAAAAGACCTGGGTGGAAAATTGAAAATTTAATTAATGCAAATACAGGTAGATCCCATAGGTCAGGTGAAGCAAAATTAAAACTTAAGCTAGTTATTGATAAATCAAAAGAATTATTGAAACTACCTGATGATTATGTTGTAGGTATTATGCCTGGCTCTGATACTGGTGCCTTAGAGGCATCTCTATGGTCTTTATTAGGTCAAAGAGGTGTTGACATACTAGCTTGGGAAAATTTTGGTAAAGATTGGATACAAGATGTTGTCAAACAACTTCAAATTGAAAATTTAACGGTGCATGATGTTGATTATGGTCAATTTCCTGATGTAAGTAGAGTTAATTTCAAAAATGATGTTGTTTTTACATGGAACGGAACCACTTCTGGAGTTAAAGTTCCAAATGCTGACTGGATACCTGACAATAGAGAAGGTTTAACAATATGTGATGCTACCTCTGCAATTTTTGCAATGCCTATTGATTACAAAAAATGTGATGTTCTTACTTGGTCTTGGCAAAAAGTATTAGGAGGGGAGGCTGCACATGGAATGATTGCAATGTCGCCACGAGCTCTGAGTCGATTAGAGAGTTTTAAGCCTTTATGGCCAATACCCAAGGTTTTTAGAATTGCTAATAACAACAAAATTATAAAAGGTATTTTTGAGGGAAGTACAATTAACACACCCTCAATGATTTGTGTTGAAGATGCTCTGGATGGACTTAATTGGGCAGAAAAAAATGGGGGTTTGAATTTTCTATTAGATACTTCAATTAAATCTTTTAACTTAATTTATAATTGGGTTGAAAAAAATAATTGGATAACTTTTTTATCTGAAAACAAAAGTAAGGAATACTTATCAAATACTGGAATTACATTTAAAATATGTGAAGATTGGTATTTATCAAAAAATGAAGATGAACAAAGATCAATTGTCAAAAAAATTTGCAAAAAATTATCCGATGAAAATGTCGCTCATGATATTAATGGTTATGCAAAAGCACCACCATCTTTTAGAGTATGGGCGGGAGGCACCGTTGAACCTTCAAATATTGAATTATTACTCCCTTGGTTAGATTGGGCATATTCAGAAGTAAAGAAATCTTATGCCTAAAGTACTTATTTCAGATGCTATGGATGACATCGCTGAAAAAATACTTTTATCAAATAATATTAAAGTTGATGTCATGACAAATTTCACACCTGACGAACTTAATCAAAATATTAATTCCTATGATGGGCTAATTGTTCGTTCAGCAACTCAAGTGAATAAAGAATTAATAGAAAATGCAAAAAATTTAAAGGTGGTTGGTAGAGCTGGTGCTGGAGTTGATAATATTGATATAAAGGCAGCTAAACAGAAAAATATTATTGTAATGAATACTCCTGGAGGGAACACAAATGCTACAGCAGAACATACTTTAGCTTTACTATTATCCTTATCAAGAAAAATTTCTAAAGCTGATATTACAACACATAAGGGTGAATGGGCAAAGAAAAGTTTAAAAGGAAATGAAATTAAAGGTAAAACTATTGGTATTATTGGTTTTGGAAATGTTGGTAAAAGATTTGCACAAATGTGTAACGCCCTTGGACTTAAGGTTCTAATATATTCAAAAACATTTGATGCAATTAAAAACGAATTTCCAGATTATATGTCTTGTGATTTGAATAAAATTTTAAAAGAAGCAGATATAATTAGCTTTCATTGCAAACCAAATCCAGATGGATCCTCAATCATAAGTGCTAAAGAAATTAACATTATGAAAAAAAACGTATTAATAATTAATACTGCAAGAGGTAATTTAGTTTCTGAAATAGATTTGAAAGATGCGATTAAAAATAAAACGATTGGTGGTGTTGCTCTAGATGTTTATGAGGAGGAACCAGCTAAAAATAATATTTTATTTGGATTGGACAATGTATTATTAACCCCCCATATTGCTGCCTCAACTGTTGAAGCTCAGATAATTGTTGCTGAAATGATAGCAAATCAGTTTGTTGACTTTTTTTTAAAAAATAAGGTTAGTAATTCTGTTATTTAATAAAAAGTTCAGTAAGACTTTCCATATATCCAGTAGGATTTGACAATACGTTGCCATCTAATATGTTTGCTTGATCCAGAATAACTTGAGAGATTTTTTTATGATCAAAAGAACTAAGATTTTCAGATATTTTAACAATCATTGGATGTTCAGCGTTAATTTCTAGTATTTTTTTTGAATCTGGAGTTTTTTGATTATGCATTTTCATTAATTTTTCCATATTTATATCCATACCTGACTCTTCAGCTACTAATAATACTGGACTTTTAGTTAATCTATTTGAGATGATAACATCTGATATACTCTCTTTAAGTTCTTCTTTTAAAAGAACAGCTAAATTGTTGATATTATTATTTATTTTTTTATCACTATCTTTTTTAGTTTCTTTGTTTTCACCAACTTTCGATAAATCAACTTTACCCTTTGAAATGGATTTAAAATCATAATCTTTATATTTTCCAATATTTTGTAACCAAAATTCATCTACTGCGTCTGTCATAAACAATACAGGTACTTTTTTATCGGTAAAAGCCTCCAATTGAGGTGAATTTTGAATATGGTCTTTATCCGTATTTGCAAAATAATATATTTCTTTTTGGTCTTTAACCATACTCTCTACATATTTGTCCAATGACATGAACTCTTTATTCATGGAGTTTTCAAATCTCAATAGAGTTAGTATTTTTTCATGATGATCATTAAACTCGTACAGACCTTCCTTAATTACTGCTCCAAAATTTTTCCAAAAATCTAAAAATTTATTGTTATCTTTTTTTGCCAAAGTACTAATTTCATTTAATACTTTATTCGTTATTCCTTTTTTTATTTTTTCAATCACAGGATTATTTTGTAACATTTCCCTACTGATGTTGAGCGATATATCTTGAGAGTCTACTACACCAGGAACAAAACGTAACCAATTTGGCATAATTTCATCACATTCATCTGTGATAAAAACTTTTTGAACGTATAATTTAATTTTATTTTTTCTCTCTGAGTTAAATAAATCCATTGGTTGGTTTGTTGGAAGGTACAAAAGTGCCTTATAATTGATAACGCCTTCAGCATTATAATGAATTGTTTTGAGTGGCTCATCAAAGTTAAAAGAAATATTATTATAGAATTGTTTATAATCTTCTTCTTTAATATCTTTTTTTTCTTTTAACCAAAGAGGATCACCTTCATTAATTTTTTCTTCTTTTTCTTTAGAGTTATCAAGATCATCAAGGATTATTGGAAAAGGTATATAGTTTGAATATTTTGTAATTATTGATCTTAATCTAAAAGAGTCTAAAAATTCATCCGCATCTTTTTTTATTAGTAGTTTGATTGTTGTCCCACGCTTTTTATTATCATTTTTTTCAATTGAGTAATTTTCTTTTCCATTTGATTTCCATAAATAACTATCTTCTGCTTCAGCTCCTTTTGAGATAACCTCTACATTATCAGCAACCATGTAAGAAGAATAAAAACCAACACCAAATTGACCAATTGCTGATACGTCTGTTTCTTTTTTGTTTTTCATTGCCTCCATAAATTTAGAAGTTCCTGAACGCGCAATTGTTCCAAGATTATCAATTAATTCTTGTTCAGTCATCCCTATGCCGTTGTCTTGAATTTCTATATATTTTTTCTTTTTTGAGACTCGAACATTAATTTTTAAATCTACATCATCGCCAAGTATATTTTTCTTAGATAAAGACTGATACCTTAATTTTTCACAGGCATCTGCTGAATTAGATATTAACTCCCTTAGGAATATTTCTCTTTCACTATAAAGAGAGTTTGCCACTAGATCTAAAAGTTTACTAACTTCTGCTTGAAAACTATGATTTTTTGCTGTTTTTTCTGTCATTTTGAATGATTTAAGCACTCATAAATAATATTCAATAGGTTGCAATAAATTTTTGCCATAATTAATCTTATTACTATTAAATTTATGTTAATACGTCGCTTTATGACATTTGATAGCCTGCTTAAATTATTATCTATTTTATTTATTTTTGTTGTTGCATGTACCTCCAATCAACAAATTAATACTGCTGACTCATGCATTATTTTTGATCAGAAAAAAAATTGGTATAAAGCTACAAAAAAATCATACGATAATTGGAATACCCCAATTGCCTTACAGTTAGCTATTATCAATCAAGAGTCTTCATTTAAACAATTTGCCAAACCTGAGAGAAAAAAAATATTTGGCATTATTCCTGGTTCACGACCTTCTACTGCTTTTGGTTATGCTCAAGTAACTAATCCTACATGGGATTGGTATAAAACAAAAACAGGAAACAAAAATGCTTCTAGAGCAAACTTTTCTGATATTACAGATTTTATAGGTTGGTACACAACCCAAAGCGAAAAACTAGTTGGTATATCGAAAAACGATTATTATAATCAATATCTAGCATATCACGAGGGTCAAGGTGGTTGGAAAAAAGAGTCATACCTTGAAAAGAAATGGCTAATTGAAGTGGCTAAAACGGTTGAAAGAAATGCAAAAATGTATAACAATCAATTAAAAGAGTGTGAAGACAAATTAAATAAGAAAGGTTTTTTTGGAATTTTTTAATGGTTGTTTCTAATAGAATTAATCAAATGTATGATGAAATGAAGACTTGGAGGCAAGATCTGCATCGCATACCAGAAATTGGACTAGAAGAATATGAAACATCTCAATATATCAAATCTAAACTTTCTGAACTTAAAATAGAATTCAAAGAGGGATACGCTAATACAGGAATAGTCGCCCGTATTAAAGGATCTCAGGGTAATAGTGATAGGTCTATTGGTCTTAGAGCTGATTTTGATGCATTGCCAATGCCTGAAAAAAATGACTTTGACCACAAATCAACAAAAGAGGGAATGATGCATGCATGTGGCCATGATGGTCATACCTCTATGCTTTTAGGGGCTGCAAAATATTTAAGTGAAAATAATGACTTTGATGGGAATGTGTATTTAATCTTTCAGCCAGGTGAAGAAGGTTTTGCTGGGGGTGAAAAAATGATTCAAGATGGCATGTTTAATGATTTTAAAATTGATGAAGTTTATGCATTGCACAATTGGCCGGAATTACCCTTAGGTTCGATTGGAGTGAATAGCGGGCCTATGATGGCTGCAGTTGATGAGTTTGATATTATTGTAAAAGGTAAAGGAGGGCATGCAGCTATTCCTCAGCTGGCTATAGATCCAGTAGTTATCGCATCTCAAATCGTATTAGCTGTTCAAACAATTGTTAGTAGATCTACTGACCCAGTAGATAAGGCATTGATAAGCATCACTAAAATTAGTGGTGGGACTGCATACAATGTAATTGATGATAGTGTTAAAATGGGAGGTACAATAAGAACCTTCAAACCTGAAACAAGAGCATTTTATGAAAAAAAATTAAATGAAATTTCCTCTGGTATTGCTAAAGCAAATGGTGCGGATGCTGACGTAGAGTTTCATTTAACAAACAAATATCCTCCAACTATTAATTCAAAAAAAGAAAGTGAATTTGCTGCAAGTGTAGCAAAAAAAATTTTTGGAGAGTCTAACGTTAATACAAATATTGAGCCTTCGATGGGTGGAGAGGATTTTTCATATTTATTAGAAAAAAAACCTGGTTCCTATCTTTATATTGGTCAAGGGGATGAAAATCATAAAGCTCATCTTCATACAACTAAATATGATTTTAACGACAATCTTTTGCCCATAGGTGTAAATTTTTGGGTAGAATTGGTAAAAGAATATTTTTCAAAATAACAAAAGTCTAAATGTTTAATTTTTTTGCTATTTTTACGATAGTAAGATTTAGAATCAGAGAATTTACATCAGAATATCATTATTCAATTTTAGCACCTCTTACATCTAATCTTTTATTTGTAATTATCTTTTCAACTATCGATAGATATTACGCTTTATCAAATGAGAATCTCTCTTTTATGCAATTTTTGATTCCTGGGTTGATAATCATGGTTGTGGCTCAGGAGAGTTTTGATAATCCCTCAATATCTATAGTTAATAGTAAGCAAATAGGATCATTTGATGATTTTCTTGTAGCACCAATCTCTAGAGTTGAAATTTTTGGAGCATATTTAATTTCTCAAATATTTATTGGACTATTCCTTGGTTTTTTAAATTTTTTAATTTTATCTTTTTTTATCTCTTATAACTATTTTTCATTAATAAGTTTTTTGTATTATCTTATATTAGTAATTGTATTTTTCTCATCCTTAGGCTCTCTTATAGGATTTCTAGCTTATCGTTGGGACACGATTAGTACAGTTTCTAACTTTTTTGTCAGTCCTATAAACTTTCTATCTGGAACTTTTTTTTCAATAAATGCTCTTCCAGAGAATATAAAGTATATTCTTTTGTATAATCCTTATTATTATTTAATTACATATTTCAGAGACTCATTTTATGTAAAGAATGATGTAGATTATTATCTTAATTTGATAATTTTTATTTTTGTATTTTCATTCTTATTGATAACAGGTTATATTTTTAATAGAGGATATAAAGTAATTAAATAATAACTAATTTTTTTTCACTTTATTCCAAATTTGATTGTATTCGATAATACTTAAATTTTGTAATTCTAAATTTTCTTTATTTGTATATTTTTCTAACTTTTTCCATCTTTTTGAAAATTTTTTATTTGATTGTTTTAGCACTAACTCTGGGTCAAGGTTTAATTTTCTAGATACATCTAGCACAGCAAAAATTAAATCACCTAATTCTTCTCGTATTTTTTTTTTATTGTTTATTTTTATTTCTTTCTTTAATTCATTCAATTCTTCATTAACTTTTTCGATAGCCTCAATATCATTTTTATATTCAAAACCTACAGCCGCAACTTTTTTTTGAATTTTGTTAGCTTCTTGTAAAGCCGGTAATGTAGCAGGAATACTATCTAAAATAGAATTTTGTTTTTTATTTTTCGAATTTTCCCACCAAAGTTTGAAATCTTTTAAATTTTTAAATTTTCTATTTTTAAATACATGCGGATGTCTAAAAATCATTTTTTCTGTAATAATTTCTACAACATCCTTAAAATTAAATTTATTTTTTTCAGAAGCAATTTGTGAAAGATAAATTACTTGAAATAACAAATCTCCCAATTCTTCTTTTAACTTATCATAGTTACGACTGTATACTTGCTCAGATACTTCATACACTTCTTCAATTGTGTGAGGAATTATACTTTCCATTGTTTGTTTTTTGTCCCAAGGACACCCGTTAACTGGATCCCTGAGTTTTTTCATAACATTTAACAGTTTTGTTATTTCTGTTTTTTTCATAAAAAAAAGCCCTCTTTTAATAAAGAGGGCTTCATTATTATTAATTTAATTATCTTCTAGCTAGCCAGTATAAAATACCTAGCACGATAATACCAACTAGACCGTTACCACCAAGGTCAGAAACTAGTGCGCTAATATTATCAACTACTGCAGTACCAATAAACGGCACTGCTGGGCCAAAAATGATGCCAAGAACAACACTGAGTGGTATTATCACTAGTGCTACATCCATTACACCTCTAAGAAAACTTTTTGCTGAATCCATCATTGCTTAACTCCTTTGTTTAAAGAAATTCTATCTACTACGATTATAAAGCCAAATAATTACAGCTATTGAAATTAATCCAACTAGCCCTTGACTACCTAATTGTGCAGATAGTGCCGTGATGTTTCCTAGGATCGAAACTCCTAAAAAAGGAACCCCAGCTCCAAAGATAATTTCGAGAACAACAGCCGCTGCAATTAACATCAAACCAACTTCAGCTATTTGCCTCAACCAATTCTTAACAGTATCTAACATACCCATAATAACTCCTCGAACTTTAGTTCATCACGTTACTTAAGCTTTTCTTAAGTTGAGTTTCCATTATATTTTTTAATGTTTTGATTAATCTTATATTTTTATAAAATTGTAAATATTTGAAATATATAATTTTTTTTTTAATTTTTAGTTGATATATTGTAATGAATCGATAAAAATGCTTGTTTTTATAATTAAAATACTGAAAAATATGAATTATTTTTTAAAAATACTATTAAATTTTATTAATACATAAACTAAATATATACTGACAAAAATGGCAGAATATATAGTAAAATCTATAATTAAAGTTTTTTGAGCTGAAAATTCGTTGTAAAACCTAGAAAAAATAAGACCAATAGTTTGTAAGATCGAGGTGATTGTGATTATCAGAAATAAATCATAATTTTTTTTTGGAGATTTATAAACTAGTAACAATCCAACAAATAATAGACCAGATATAGATGCGCCAATATTTCTTAGCCAAGCTATGTTTGTTTTCTCCGCTGCTGTAATTTCAGCAAAAAAGTTTGGAGCTAATAAAAAAATTAAACCATATAAAAGTGAAAATATTGAAATCAGAAGTAAGCTTTTTCTTATCATTATTAAATTCTAGCTTAATTATTTAAAATATCTATATCTTTATTTATGAGTATTATATCAAATTATTTAAGAGGTAAAAATGATTAGATTTGTAATTGTTATTCTTTTAATTTTATTGATTTTGTTCATTTTAAGGTCTCGATCCGCTAAAATAGGAAATATCAGTAAAAAAAATTATAGATTAATAATAATTTCTATTTTGGTTTTGGCTTTCTTAATTGTTGTAGCAACCTCCGGCAGATTTTTGTTGCCTCAATTATTACAATTTGTCAAAATAGGTCTTCCATTTTTAACTAAATTTATTGGCATATAATATGTATTTTGCAAAATCTGATTTACCCATGAACTCTGAAATGATTAATTTTTGGAACGAAAATGGTTATTTGATAATAGAGGATTTCAAAACTAACGATGAATGTGATGCTTTAATTGAGAGATCAAAAGAGCTAATTGAAGAACAAGACTTTAATAACCAACAATCCGTTTTTGATACTGTCAGTCAGAGTCACAATGATGATAATTATTTTTTAGAGTCAGGAGATAAGATCCGTTTCTTTTTTGAAGAAAAAGCTCAACTTGATGAAAGTAACTTAAAAAAAAATAAGCAATATATTGTAAATAAAATTGGTCATGCTCTTCACGACTTAGATGATACATTTATTAATTTTTCAAAAAATAAAGAGCTTAATGAAATTTCAAAGGCTATTGGTTTTAAAGATCCTCTTTTGCTTCAATCGATGTATATTTTTAAACAACCAAAAATTGGTGGCGAAGTTGTTTGTCATCAGGATTCTACATTTCTAAAAACAGAGCCTGAGAGCACTGTTGGATTTTGGTTTGCTTTGCAAGATGCAACTAAAGATAATGGTTGTTTGCAAGTTGCAAGTGGTGGACACAAAGGTCCCCTGAGAAAGTTATTTAAAAGGGAAAATAACAAAATGAAAATGGAAGAATTATCAAATGAGCCCTTTCCCGAGACTGATACTTTTGTAGAAGTTAAAAAAGGAACCTTAGTACTCTTACATGGACGATTGCCGCATTATTCTTGTGAAAATACTAGCCCTCATTCAAGGCATGCGTATACATTGCATGTAATTGACGGAACAACAAGGTATATGGATTACAATTGGCTTCAAAGACCAAATCTTAAACTAAGTGGCTTTAAAAATGCCTAAAAAAATTATTTTGGATTGTGATCCAGGGCATGATGATGCAGTAGCTATAATGCTTGCAATAGCGAGTGATGATATTGATTTATTGGGAATTACATGTGTAGGAGGAAATGCAACATTAGAAAATACAAAACTAAATGCACTGAAAATTTGCTCTTTATTAAAACGAGAAGATATACCAATTTATGCAGGATCAGATAAACCATTAAAATATGATTTAGTTACAGCAGAACATGTGCACGGCAAAAGTGGATTAGATACAGATGGTGAGCCAATAAATTTAGATCCAAGTCATAAGATTGAAGAAATGAGTGCTATAGATTTTATAATTAAAGAATGTAAAAATGCTGAAGAGCCCATTTATTTATGCCCTACAGGGCCTTTAACAAATATAGCTTTATGTCTTCAAAAAGATCCATCAATAAAAGATAAAATTAAAGAAATAGTATTAATGGGTGGTGCTGCATTGTGCTTAGGTAATATCACACCAGCAGCAGAATTTAATATCTATGTTGATCCTCATGCGGCAAATGTTGTTTTTAATTCTGGTATTGAAATTACAATGATGGGATTAGATGTAACGCATAAAGTTAATGTTAATGATCAAATAATAAATTCTATCAAAACAAATAATAATAAAGCCTCTGTTTTCTTTGCTGACCTTATGGATTTTTATTCAAGATTTCATCAAGAATTATATGAAACAGGAGATTGCCCACTTCATGATCCTTGCGTAATTGCCTACCTAATCGACAATGAAATATTCAAAGGAAAAAAAGTTCATGTTCAAGTAGAAGAAAACTCGGATTTAACTAGAGGTGAAACAGTTGTGGATTGGTTAGGAGTCAAAAAACTTAATCCCAATTGTAATGTTATAACTGAAGCTGACTCTGATAGATTTTTTAAAATTTTAAAAAAAGAACTAGCTAAACTAAACTAAATTTTTTTGCAATTTTGCCCGCTAACAAAGCGTTATTAACAATTAAAGCTGAATTTGCCTCTAAAGATTTATTTTTAGAAAGAGAGTTAATTTCTGAAATCAAAAATGGAGTCACATCTTTTCCCGTAACATTTAATTGTTTAGCCTTATCAATTGATAGCTTTATCCAATTTTGAATGATATTTTTATCAATTGCTTTTTCCTTTGGTACTTTATTAAATATTAAGACTGATGATTGATGTTCGTAATCTTCTAGAATTTTTAAATAGTTTGCAATGTCATTAATACTAATAAAATTTTTATCTACTTTAAAGTCAGTTTCTTCATACCAAAATCCTGGCATGAAATCTGAGTTATATGCAATTCTAGGTATTCCAAAAGTCTCTAACTTTTCAAAAGTTTTTTCTAAATCTAAAATTGATTTTGCCCCACTTGATATAACAAACATTTTGTTTCTGCTAAGTTGAGTCAAATCTGCTGAAACATCACTATTTTTTTCTGCACCTAAATGTACACCACCAATTCCACCAGTGGCAAAAAAATTAATTCCAACTTTAGAGGCGATACTTATTGTGGTAGCCACTGTTGTTGCCGCATGTTTTTTTTCATAAATGGATAAAGATATGTTGTGCAGAGATACTTTGTCTATATTTGTGCTAGTAGCTAAAATATTTATCTCTTCATCATTTAAACCTATTTTAATTTCACCATTAATGATGCCAATTGTAGCAGCAACAGATCCGCTTTCTTCAACAGCTTTTATCGAGTCATTAGCAACTTTTATATTTTCAGGGTAGGGAAGACCATGACTAATTAATGTACTTTCTAATGCTACTAGAGGTTTGCCTTCATTTATTGCATTGCTTACTTTGGGATCTATTTTAAATTTACTAAACATTTAAATCTTCTTTTTGAATTTTAGTTTTATTTATAATTTTTTTTATATCAACTTCTTTAAACTTAGTATTTTTTTTACTTTTAGCATGCACAGTTCCAGTAGCCACACCTAATGAAAGAGATTTTTCTAATGATAAATTTTTATATCGATAATAAATATAACTTCCAGCCATAGCATCACCTGCTCCATTTTCATTTAAGACTTTAATTTTAGGTGGTTTAACAGAAATAAATTTGGATAATTCATATCCATATGTTTTATTTGAACCATCAGAAACTACCAAATTAATAATAGGGTTTTTTTTAATAATATATTTTATAGACTTATGAATATCTCGAATATTGGTTAACTTAAACAATTCTTCTTTATTCAGTATTAAACAATCTATTTTATTTAAATAACTTTTTATTTTATTAATTTTAAATGGTGAGGTACCACATATAATTATTCTGTTATTTTTATAATATTTTTCAATTATTTTTTTTGTTAATATTTCTGAAAAATTTAAATCGATTATCACATGCTTTTCCCTTAATCTAAAATTTATTGATTTTACCGTACATTGTTCATAAGCGTCAGTATTTGCTATGCCTAGTTGTAATTCTTTAAATTTATTTAATAAAACAGCATAATATCTTTTTTGAATCTTTTTATTAAAAGTAAAAAAATTAATATTATTTTTTTTTAAGTAATTTATCGTTTCAATATCTGAATTAATTGAAACTAATGAAACTTTTTCCTTGCATGCTATCACTTTTGCAACATTATGAGCAACACCGCCAAAGCTTTCATAATGTTTAACAGGATTTGTTCTAAATTTGATTAAATGATTTTTTAATTCAAAAACAAAATCTTGATGAACGGCTCCAAAAAATATAAAATTATTATAAATTTGTTTCATATAAATATATACCAGTAATATGTCAGTTTTTAATGAACAGCCACCTTTAATTAATGTTAAAAAATTTTCCTTATGGTTAAAAAATAATTATCCTTTTTTAAAAACAAAGAATTTCAAATTAATAAGATTAAATAGCGAAAGAGATATAAATTTTGTTATTAAATTTAATGAAAATAAAAAATATGTTGTTAAGATTTCTAACCCCAAAGAGTCTTTAAAGCAGTTAGAATATCAGGATTTATTAATTCAGCATTTACGATCTAATAGACAATTAAAAGAAATCTATCCAAAAATTCTGCATAAAAAAATTTTATTTTATGAAGATAACAAAAATAGAGTTTGTGCAGTTAGGTTATTGACTTACATAAATGGAAATATGTATGCAAAATCAAAAATTAATACTTCTATAGAAAAATCATTAGGTAAATTATTGGCTATACAATCTAAACAGTTAAATAGTTTTATGCATTCTCAAGCAATGCGAATTTTTGACTGGGATCCCTCAAATATCATATGGGTTAAAAAATTTTTGAGTTTATTTAGTGGGTTCAAAAAAGATGTAATTATTGAGTCAATAAAACAACATGAACTATTTGTTCAAAAAAATAAAAAGAACTTAAAACATTCTGTTACTCACGGAGATCCTAATGACTATAATATAGTTGTTAAAAATGAAAAAATAGTTGGCTTGATTGATTTTGGTGACTCAATTTATGCACCTTCAATAAATGATCTTGCAATTGCACTTTCGTATTCTTTAACGCAAAGTCAAAATTTATTTGATACTCTCAATAATATAGTTGGCTCTTACAATAAAATTTATCCCATTAATGATTATGAAATCTACTCATTGTTTAGTCTTATAAAATCACGCCTAGTAATTACGCTTGTAATGGCTGCTAAACAAAGAAAGAAATATCCAGACAATAGATATCTAAGTATTAGTGAAAAAAATGCATGGTTGTTAATTTTTAAACTCAATAAAATTGATCCTTATTTTTTTATTGCTGTAATCAGAAGTATTTGCAATAAAGAACCTATAGGTAATTTTAGTCAAAAACTTGATCTTTTGAAAAGTCAAAAATTTGGAAATATTTTTGATTTTGATCTAAATGATGTGAATAAAAAAATTGTTAACTTTGATAAAAGCAGTATTTTACTTAAATCAAATCCCTCAAACTTTAGACTTAATAACCTAGTCAAAAAATTTTTAAAAAACGATATTGGTATTGGTTTATATAAAGAAAAAAGAAAAGTTTATAAAAGTAATCATTATATCTCTTCACTTAATTCCTCTAAAAGAAGAGATATTCATTTAGGCATAGATATTTTTATTGATGAAACAACTCCTATTAGAGCACCTTTAAGTGGAAAAGTAGTAATTTTACATAATAATGATTTTAAATATGATTACGGACCTACGGTAATTTTAGAGCATAAAATTAGTATTTATAAGTTTTATACCTTGTATGGTCATTTATCAAAAAAATGTTTGAAGAAATTAAAAGTTGGACAGTCTATTAATAAGGGAGACTGGATAGGTGAAATTGGAGGCTATAACGTTAATGGCAATTGGCCCCCACATTTGCATTTTCAAATTATGACATCACTATTAAGTGAAGTTGATAATTTCCCTGGAGTAGGTGAAGAATATTTGCTCAAGATTTGGGAGCAAATTTCACCTGATCCAAACATCATACTAAAAATTCCTAAAACTTTTTTTACTAACAAATCTAAAATCCTAAATGTTTTATCAAAAAGAAAAAAGAACATAGGTCTTAACTTATCAATCTCATATGAAAAACCACTCCATATGCTTGAGGCAAAAGATCAATACTTTTATGATGAGAATGGTAGAAAATATTTAGATTGTGTTAATAATATTTCACATGTTGGGCACTCAAATAGCTATGTTCATGAAGCTCTTGTAAATCAAAATCTTAAATTGAATACTAATACTCGGTACCTTTATGATATTATTAATGAATATAGTGAGCGAATATTAAAAACTTTTCCAAAAAAATTAAACAGAATATTTTTTGTTTGTACAGGTTCAGAAGCCAATGATTTAGCATTACGAATTGCAAATAATTATACAAAGGCAAATCACATCCTCGTGATGGATAATGCCTATCATGGTCATACTAATTCTCTGATAAACATCAGTCCCTACAAATTTAATAGTAAAGGGGGTGAAGGTAAAAAAGATAATATCCACATCTTAAGGATGCCAGATGAAATAAGAGGAAAATGGAATGCTAAAAATTCTAAATGGATAAATAACTATACTAACGAGGCATTAGAATTTATCAATGAAATGTTCTTAAAAAAATATTCTTTATCAAGTTTTTTTTTCGAGAGTATATTAGGATGTGGTGGTCAAGTTGTATTGCCCAAAGGATATCTTAAAAAAATTGTTAAATTAGTTAGAAAAAATAATGGTTTATGCATTGCCGATGAAGTACAAACTGGTTTTGGGAGAGTGGGTAATTATTTCTGGGCATTTGAGGAGCATGGCATTGTTCCTGATATAGTCACCTTAGGCAAACCTATGGGTAATGGACACCCTATTGCAGCAGTTGTAACTACTGAAAAAATTGCAAAAAGTTTTAATAATGGAATGGAATATTTTAATTCTTTTGGTGGTAATCCAGTTTCTTGTGCAGTTGGTAATGCCGTTCTTGATGTAATTCAGAAACAAAATTTACAAAAAAATGCAAAAAAAGTTGGTAATTATTTTATAAATAAACTTCAAAATATCAAAAAAAAATTCCCAAAGTATATTAGTAAAATTAGTGGAAGGGGGCTTTTTATTGGTATTGACTTGATTGAAAATTCAAATTTTGACTTACCTAATCAAAAACTTGCAACAAAATTAATCAATAACTTAAGATTAAAGGGCATTCTTTTGAGCACTGATGGCCCGTATAATAATGTAATCAAAATTAAACCACCATTAGTTTTCAACAAAGATAATGTTGATTATGTTTGTAGTGAGATAAATAATTTTTTACTGCATGAAAATAAAAAATAAGCCATAAAATAGCATTAGAAATCCCATTATATTATCAATGTAAAACCATATTTTTTTTGATTGTGTGTATTTAGATAAATAATTTGAAAAATAACCAATACTAAAAAAAAATATAAAACTTGAAAATATTGCACCTAATCCAAAATATATTTTGTCATCAAAATTTACAGAAATAGAGCCTAAAAGAACTACAGTATCTAAGTATACATGAGGGTTAGCGTAAGTAATAGCTAGAGTAGTAAATACCACTTTAGCAAAACTTGCTCTGCCATATTCTTTCGTATCAAAAAATTGATTTCTTGAGTTCTTTATTTTATTTATTCCGTATAAAATTAACCAAATTCCTCCAATTATTTTCATCATTGTAACTGTAAAGTTATTCAAACTTAAAACACTATTTGAAAGATAAATTCCACATATAATAAGTAGACTATCAGACAAACTACAAATTAAGACAACTGCAAATGTATAATTTTTTTTTAATCCTTGGTTAATTACAAATAAATTTTGAGGACCTATTGCAACTATTAAAGTCATTCCAATTATAAATCCTTGAATAAAATCTGATATACTCATATTGTAAAAAAAATATATTACACTAATTGATCATAATGAAAGTTTTTACAACTATAACATTTATTATTATATTCAGTACATCTCTTCTTGCTGAAATAAAAAAACCTTCACCAGACATTAAACCTGAAGATGTTATAAAAATTCAATTATCTTCTCTAATGAAAAATAATGAGCCCTATTTAAATGCTGGTATAGAACAAACGTGGGAGTTTGCCCATCCCTCTAATAGAGCATTCACTGGACCCCTTCAAAGATTTACCAACATGATGTATGCTCCATCTTACGCTGTTATGTTGGATCATTCAAAACACGAAATTCTAGAAGTTAAACTAGATAACAATACTGCCTATTTTTTTATTGAGCTTACTGCTTCTGATGGAAAAATGTTTGGATTTAAATGGACATTAGAAAAAGTCATGGAAGAAGGTATGTTTAAAGATTGTTGGATGACCACTGCTGTCTCTACGCCTATGCCTCTTTCCACATCATCCTAATGTGTGGAAGATTTGCAAGCTATAAAAATCTTAATAAATTAAAAGATGTATTCAACTTTAACAATTCAGATTTCAAGATATCTCCATCTTTTAATATTTCGCCAGGTCAAGATGTAAATATAATTATAAATTATAAACACGAAAATTATTTTTTACATTCTAATTGGGGTTACAATTTTATAAATAAAAACACTCAAAATAAACAGACTGTTATCAATAGTAGAATTGAAACTATAAATACTAAACTTCTTTTTAAGGATTCATTTTTAAAAAGAAAATGCATCATTCCAGCCAATGGATATTTCGAGTGGTGTCAAAAGGAAGGTGAAAAAAAACCTTATTTTCTTCAATTAGGTGAGGGTGAATTAATATATTTTGCAGGTGTGTGGAGGAAAGAAAAATATAATGATGATAAAAGAAGAGTTTTTTCAATCCTTACAAAACCAGCAAACAAAAAAATAAGTGAAATTCACCACCGAATGCCATTAATTTTTAACCCAAATGATGCCCAAGAATATTTAGATAGAAAAGATAATAATTTAAATTTTGATCATCAAGAGGATATTGATTTAAACTACGTTGAAGTTTCTAAGTACGTCAACAATCCTAAAAATAATGATGAAAAATGTATTATGGCTATAAATTAATAATAGTAAATTAATGAATTTTTGTTATTACCTCTTTATGAATATATTCCATAAAAATGAATTTTGGCTTCTTGTTTTCTCACTAGGGCTTCTGTATTGGTTGTTTAACCCCTCGGTTTTAATGACATTAGTAATGATTGTGCCTTTACTTTTAGCCACATCCGCTAAAAAATAAACAATCTTTCACTTTCATTAATTATGACCAACAAAATTAAATTTAAATTAAGCCTTACTAATAACTCCATTTTAGATTCAACAAAGTTGGATAACAAAACTGTTTTGTTTTTCTACCCAAAAGCAATGACAGGAGGCTGTTCAATAGAAGTACAGGATTTTCAAAAAAAATTATCAACTTTTAAAAAGCTTGGTTTTGATGTTTTTGGTGCATCAAAAGACTCAATTGAAAAAAATACTAAATTTTCTAATAAATATAAACTTAAATATGATCTTGGGTCAGATTTAACTGATGTTTGTGAAAAACTGGGAATATGGATTGAAAAATCTATGTATGGCAAAAAGTATTTTGGCATTAATAGGTCTACATTTATTTTAGATAATAATGGCAAAATTTTACACAGCTGGACTAAAGTGAAAGTAAAAGATCATGTTGATGAAGTGTTAGCTTACATCAAAGAAAACAAGCTATAATTCTACTTTGTTTTTCCAAGTTTTCTCTCTCTTTGTATTACAAATAAACCGCTAAATATAATAAATAATGCCCCAATGATCATATTGATCGTTGGAAGCTCATCAAAGAAAATGTAACCAAAAAATATTCCAAATATAATAACACTATATCTTGCTGATGACGTGAGAGATAATGGTGCATAAAAAACTGTTAAAACTGAGAGTAAATATGCAATAGATAAAAAAATAGAAGCCAGTATTATCTTAAAAAGTGATATAAATTCTAAACTAAATTCTGAAAATAAAGATCCAAAACCAGAAAATACAGTCATCAATAAAGATGTTATAAAAATTATTTCAAAACTATTATTATCATTAGCAATATTTTTTGTTTTAATATCTCTAATTGTCAAAAAAATTGCAGCCATAATTGGCAAAATATATAAAAAATTAAAATCTACTTTATTAGGATTTATAACTATCAATACTCCAATAAATCCAACTGTTATTGCTATCCATCTTCTTATTCCAACTTTTTCTTTTAAAAATAAAAAGGCGAAAATTGTTACAAATAAAGGATTTGTCATTAGCAAAGTGTAAACTTCTGCAAATGGTAATAAAATTAATCCTGATAGAAAACAAATAGCTGTTAAAACTTCATATAAACCTCTTTTGTGATATGAGATCTTACTAACTATTGTAATTAAATTTTTTCTTTCAACAATTTTTATATATAATAAAATTACTAAAGTTGTAAAAAGCCCTCTAATAAATATTGTATTTAATAAAGAAAGTTGATTTGAGGATTCTATTACAATTAATTTCACTAAACTATCATTTAGAGAAAAAGAAAATTGACTCAAAATCATGAATAAAATACCTAGTATTGCAGGAGAAAAAATATACTTGCGTTTCATAGTAAAAAAAAATAAGTAGTTTTTATATGCTAAAATCTAACCAATCACATCATCTATATGGTTTTACAGATTTAAAAACCTTAAATGAGAGAGGTCCTTTGGTTATTTCACATGGTAAAGGTATTTACGTATTTGATATTCATGATAAAAAATATTTAGATGCCAATTCAGGTTTGTGGAATGCATGTGCTGGTTTTGATCATCCCGGTTTAATAGAAGTAGCTCAAAAACAATATGCTAAATTTGCTGGTTATCACTCTTTGTTTGGAAGACTCCCAGAAGAAACTCTAGAACTTGCAGATAAAATTATAGAAGTGTCTCCATTTGATGAAGGAAGAGTCTTTTTTTGTAATTCAGGATCAGAGGCAAATGATACGATGGTAAAAATGTTGTGGATGCTTAATGCTAGAAAAGGAAAACCAAACAAAAGAAAAATAATTACAAGAATAAATGGCTATCATGGAGTTACACTCGGTGCAGCATCGATGACTGGCAAACCCTATAACGGAGAGTTCCAATTACCCTTAGATGGATTTATTCATGCTGATTGCCCTCATTATTGGAAATTTGGCAAAGAAGGCGAATATGAAGAGGAATTTTCAAAAAGAATGGCAAATAATTTAGAGAAGTTAATTTTAAAAGAAGGCGCGGACACAATTGCAGGTTTTGTGGCTGAACCTGTTCAGGGAGCTGGTGGCGTAATTCCACCTTCAATAAATTATTTTGATTTAATTCAACCAATTTTAAAAAAATATGACATTCCTCTTGTTGCAGATGAAGTAATTTGTGGTTTTGGAAGAACAGGAAATTTATGGGGATGTGAAACATACAACATTAAACCAGATATCATTATTTCTTCTAAGTGTTTAACGGCAGGATATTTTCCAATGGGGGCAGTAATTGTAAATAAAGACTTTGCTGATGAGTTTACATCTGTGTCAGAAGACGCAGAAGAATTTCCTCATGGGTTTACAGCAGGAGGGCACCCAGTTGGCTGTGCAATAGCATTGAAAGCAATTGATGTAATTATTAATGAAGGTTTGTTAGATAATGTAAGAAGTGTATCACCATATTTTCATGAGAGACTTAATGAATTTAATGACTATGAGCATATTGGTGAGACAAGAGGAATTGGACTCATGGCTGCTCTAGAAATGGTAAAAAATAAAAAAACAAAAGAACCTTTTGAAGGCCATTTAAACATGGGTGATAAAATTGCAAATATGTCAATTGACAATGGTTTAATTTGCAGACCTTTAGGACCGGCTATTGTTTTATGTCCGCAATTTATAATCAATAAAGTTCAAATAGATGAAATGTTTGATAGTCTTCACAATACTCTGAAACAAGCCTTTAATTAGTTTGTTTCATATTTTACAATAAAACCTGAGTAGGTAACATTGCTGATTATGCTTGAGGGAATAACTCCTTCGACAAGTGCCATATCAGGACCAGTTTTTGATTTTTCTGTTATAGATAATATCGATTGCATATCACCTTGAATAATTGCTTCTACTTCGTCTTTACTTTCTTTATTTTGCACATAACCGTTTAAACCAAGTGATATTGCCAAATCACTAAACCAATGACGAAAACCAACATTTTGAACTTTGCCTTTAATAATTAATCTATAAGTTTTAATTTCTTTATTTTCCATAAATATTGTATTGTTTGTGAAATATAATAACTAAATCTTTCAATACAATCTTATTTAGAAAAAATATGAAAAAAAATATTATTTTAGCTTCCTCTGCTTTATTATTATCTAGTATTTTTTTTGTAATTAATGACGCGATCATTAATTATTTATCTTCTAATAATATACAATTTTATCATTTTATTTTTTATGGAACACCTGCATATTTAAGTGTTCCAATATATTTATTTTTTAAAAAAAATTTAAAAAAACATCTGGTAAGCACTAATTATAAAATTTTGTTTATAAGATCTTTAATTTTTTCACCAATGCCTTTTATTACCTTTTTGGCACTTAAAAATATAACCTTACCTGAATTTACAACTTTAAATATGTCTTCGCCATTAGTAGGCGCTATACTTGCTTTTTTTATTTTAAAAGAAAAACTGAATATTTTTATTTATACATCACTATTTTTTGGTTTTACTGGAGTCTTATTTGTTGTTCAACCAGGCTTTGATACTTTTAATATTTATTTTTTAGTTACTTTATTAGGTGTTTGTTTAATTACTTTAAGTACTGTTATAGTAAATAAATTTAATAACATTGCTACGGCCGTTGGTTATTTTATTTATGGTGGTTTAATTATACATATAACATCATTTATTTTATTTTTAATAGATCCTCTAAAAGTAGATTTAAAAATTTTTTTTCTAATAACAACAGCTTCAATATTTATTAACCTTGCTATTTTTTTAGCTACCTATTCATTTAGAATGGCGCAAAAGTATTATTCAGCAATTTTTTGCTTGGTTTATCTACAGATTGTTTGGTCATCTTTAGTCGGATACTTTTTCTTTAACGAATATCTCAATACATTCGCTTTTATTGGAGCTATATTGATTGTCTTTAGTGGTATAATTTCTGTTCCTGGTCAAATCAAACAAGTTTATGGCAAATAATTATATTGCTATTACACTAAAAATTTTATCTGTAATTTTTTTTGTCTTGATGGATGTATTAATTAAAAAACTATCTTCAGATTTTAATACTTTTCAAATTGTTTTTTTTAGATGTTTCTTTGGAATTTTTCCTGTTTTGGTCATGATGCATTTTACTAATTCAACCCTTAAAACGAATAAAATAAATTTGCATTTGCTAAGAGCTGTAATCGCTTGTCTAGCTATGTTTTGTTTTTTTAGAGCATTTGGTATTTTGCCTTTAGCTGATGTTTCATCAATAAGTTTTGCAAGCATTATGATCATTACAATTCTTGCAATTTTTATTTTGAAAGAAAAAGTTGGCATTAGACGATGGTTAGCAATTTTTTTTGGATTTATTGGAGTTTTGATCGTTTTTAGGCCAGGTACTTCTTTATTTAGTTTTTTTTCTATTTATCCTCTTATAGGTGCATTTGCACTTTCGTTTGCAGTCATTATCATGAAAAAATTACTATCATATGATGCTCCACCTACTTGTAGTTTTTATCTTCATGCATTTGTTTCTTTATTCTATTTGCCTATTCTTATCCTTAATTGGCAACAACCAACGTTAAATTTATGGTTATTATTAATTGCTATGGGGTTTTGTGGTGGTATCGCCCAAATCCTGTTAACTAATGCCTATAAAATATCAACTGTTAATCTTTTGCAACCTTTCGATTATACGGCTATAATCTGGGCAATAACTTTTGGAATTATATTTTTTAATGATTATCCTGATAAATATGTAATTATTGGCAGTCTAGTAATTGTTATTTCAACATATTATATTATTTACAGAGAAAACAAATTAGGCAAAAAAATCAACATCCTTAAAGTTAACCAAAGGCAAATATGAAAAAAATTATCATAATTATATTATTTCTTTCTAAAATAACGCTAGCAAACAATGTCACAGTTACAAATAATATTGAGGGTGAAGGCACAGAAATTATTTTGCATTCAAAAATTTTAGTTCATTACACTGGCAAGCTTGAGGATGGAACTGTTTTTGATAGCAGTTATGACAGAGATCAACCATTTAGTTTTCAAATAGGTTTAAGACAAGTAATAGAAGGTTGGGAGCAAGGACTTTTAGGAATGAGAGTTGGAGGTAAAAGAACTATTTTTATACCCTCTGAACTCGGATATGGAGATAGAGGTGCTGGTGATCTCATACCACCTAATTCAAATCTTATTTTTGATGTAGAAATTATGGACGTTCAACTTCCGAACTATAAACTTGTAGTTAGTAATGAGATTGGTAAATTGCAGAAAGATAATTACAAATTCATTGATATAAGAACAAAAAAAGAAAGAGATAATACTGGGATTATTCCTGGTTCTTTAGAAATCACCGCTTTTGATATCTATGGAAATTTTGTTCCAGAATTTATGAAAACTTTTCAAGACCTTGTTGATTTAAATGACAATGTTGTTTTTATCAGCAATGAGGGTGAAATATCTTCTATTCTAGCAAACGGTTTTGCTGAGCAACTTGGTGCAAAAAATATGCACTCGTTAAAAGGGGGCATTCAACAGCTTGTTAAAGATAATTATAAATTAATTAAAAATTAATTTTTAAATTTTGATTTGAAGCTGTATCTAAAATAAACTGCCACGCAGTTCTTCCAGTTCTATTACCTCTTTGCAAACTCCATTGGATTGCTTTTTTTTTGATATTTTCATCATAGTTTATTTTATAATACTCACAGTATGTTTGAATTATTTTTAGATAATCAATTTGCGATAATTTGTGAAAACCAATCCATAGGCCAAATCTATCACTAAGACTTATTTTTTCTTCTACGCTTTCATCTGTATGTATTGCTGAAGATCTTTCATTATCAATCATATCTCTTGGCATTAGATGCCGCCTATTTGATGAGACATATAATAAAATGTTATTTGGCTGATTTTGAATACTGCCATCTAATGTTGATTTAATTATTTTATAATCACTATCTATTTTTTCAAATGATAAATCATCGATAAAAATAATAAATTTGTAATCAGAAAACTTACCAATAAGTTGATATATAAACTCAATATCAAAAATATTATCTTTATTAAGCTGTATTAGCTTTAAAGTTCTAAAAGTTGATAAAACTTCATGAAAAACTGATTTGATTAGAGAGCTTTTTCCATTCCCTCTTGCTCCCCATAGTAGTGCATTATTTGTAAAATTACCCTCCGCAAAACTTCTAGTATTATTTAATAAAATGCTTTTTTGTCTTTCAACCCCTATAATCAAATCTAGTTTTAAAGGCTTAAAACTTTTAATTGGCTGGATACTTTTGTTTTCATTTTTCCAAATAAAATATGAGTTTTGCTTTATAGCTTGCTTTAATAGATACTTTCTCAAAAACATGTAATTTCTTCACTTTAATTGCTTTTTTCTTTTACACAGTATAAGAAATCTCTCAAATTAATAATCAAGGAAATTTATGGAATCAATTGGCGCTTTTCTACCATTAATTTTAATTTTTGGTGTTTTTTATATCCTCTTAATTCGACCTCAACAAAAAAAGGTAAAGCAACATCGTGAAATGTTAAATAACCTGAGAAGAGGTGATAAAATAATTACTTCAGGTGGAATTATAGGCACTATTAATAAAGTTGCAGACAACAGAGAATTGCAAGTTCAAGTTTCTGAGAATGTTGAAATTAAGATTGCGCCAGGAATGGTAGCTGATCTTTATACCTCTGCAGAGACAGAAAAAAAACAACAAGTAAAAGAAACTAAGACTGAAGCAAAAGGTGGGTTATTATCAGGTCTTTTAGGTAAAAAAAAATAATTCAATATGAAAAATTATCCTCTGTGGAAGATTATTGTAGTTTTTATACTATTGGGTTTAGGCATTACATTTGCTATCCCTTCTTTACTTTATAAGGAAGATACAGGAAGTTGGTATCTTGATAATCGTTTAAATCTTGGATTGGATTTGCAAGGAGGATCCTATCTACTACTTGAGGTTCAAACAGATGTCTTAATCAAAGAAGAGTTTGAAAATTTTAGTGACACTGTAAGAGTCATATCAAGAGAAAACAGAGTTAAGATTAATAATATTGAGAAGCAAAAAGATGTTTTAAAAGTTCGGTTTGATAGTTCTGAGAAATTAAATACAATAAGAGAAGAATTTTTAAAAAATTATCGTTCAGTAACATTTAGTATTACAAATAATATAGCATCTATATCGATTGATGAGATTTACAAAAAATCTATACAAGACGGTGCTATAAAACAATCATTGGAAATAGTAAGAAAAAGAATAGATGAATCAGGCACAAAAGAACCTCTTATTCAAAGATCTGGCAGGGACAGAATACTTCTGCAATTACCTGGTGTAAAAGATCCTGAGCGAATTAAAGATCTTTTAGGCAAAACAGCTAAATTAAATTTTCATATGGTTGATGATGATGATACTAAATCACTATCCCTTAATATTGCTCCATTTGGTAGAATGATCGTTTCAGATATTAGTAAAGAAGAAATAAAATACTTGTTAGAAAAAAAATCAAGAGTAGGGGGTGAAAATTTAATTGATGCTTATGCGTCTTTTGATCCTACAGAAGGTCATGCTGTCTCTTTTAGATTTGATACAACTGGTGCACAAAAATTTGGAAAAGCAACTTCTGAAAATATAGGAAAAAGATTTGCTGTTGTCCTAGACGGTGTTGTAATTACTGCACCTGTTATTAATTCAGCAATTACTGGAGGATCAGGAATAATTACTGGTAATTTTACATCTCAGGAAGCAACAGACTTAGCGGTTTTGTTAAGAGCTGGTGCATTGCCAGCCCCACTTGAAATAGTTGAAGAACGTTCTGTTGGTCCAGGACTAGGAGCTGACTCAATAGCAGCGGGTCAGATTGCATCTATAATTGGCATGATACTCGTTTGTATATTTATGGTTCTTATTTATGGATCTTTTGGTTTGATAGCAAATATATCACTTATAGCTAACTTATTTATTATAATAGCTCTTCTCGGCACTATAGGTGCTACGTTAACTTTGCCTGGTATTGCAGGTATAGTACTAACGATTGGGATGGCAGTTGATGCAAATGTTTTGATTTTTGAGAGAATTAAAGAAGAAAATGCTAAAAATACAAAGGTGTATGAAACAATCAAAAAAGGTTTTGATAGAGCTCTATCGACTATTTTAGATGCCAATATAACAACATTAATTGCATCCTTGTTATTATTCATTTTTGGATCTGGGCCAATAAAAGGTTTTTCAATTACTTTATCTTTAGGGGTAATCGCATCAATGTTTACTGCATTGATGCTCACTAATCTCTTAGTGCATTTTTATATATCTTTTACTTCAAAAAAGGAGATTAATTTATAATGTTTGGTCTAAATAAATTAATACCTGTTAACTCTGATTATAAATTTTTAAACTACAGAAAAAATTTTTATATAGCTTCTGGTTTTGCTATTTTACTATCTTTAGTTCTCTTATTTTTTAAAGGATTAAATTTAGGTATTGATTTTAAAGGCGGTACTTTAATTGAAGTTAGTACCCAAAATACTAATATTGGTGAATTACGTGATATTCTATCTCCAAATTTTAATGAAGTTTCTCTTCAAGAATTTGGTGACGAAAATACTATAATAATTAGATTACAAAATGAAAATAATCAGGAAAGTATTGAAACAGTTAATAAGGTTAAGCAATTAATTAATGATAAGGTGCAAGAGTTTAGAAGATCAGAATTTGTAGGTCCTACAATTAGTTCTGAATTATTATGGAAAGGTTTTCAGGCTGTATCTTTTGCTTTATTTGCTATTTTAATTTACATCTGGTTGAGATTTGAATGGCAGTTTGGTTTTGGAGCGGTAGTCGCCTTAACCCATGATGTACTTTTTACTTTAGGCGTTTTGTCAATTTTGAATGTAGAATTTTCTTTATCCACAATTGCAGCTGTATTAACAATAGCGGGATATTCAATAAATGATACTGTTGTAATTTTTGACAGAGTCAGAGAAAACTTAAGGAAGTATAAAAAACTTGAACTCTTAGATTTGTTTAATTTATCAATTAATAATACTCTTTCAAGAACTGTTATGACTAGTATTACGACACTATTAGCATTGTTATCACTTTATATTTTTGGTGGTGAGGTTATTAAACCTTTTGCTTTAACAATGATTATTGGTGTATTAATAGGAACTTATTCATCAATATTTATTGCGGTCCCAACTTTATTAGTTTTTAAGTTCAGACCGCAAGAAGAAGATGAAAGTTAGCTTAAGCGCTATTTAAGAAATTTTCTGTAACTTTTTCCCAGTTAACCATATTGTCAACGAATGCTTTTAAGTAATCAGGTCTTCTATTTCTATAATCAACATAATAAGAATGCTCCCAGACATCACAACCTAAAAGGGGAGTATGACCATGTACTATAGGGTTTTCTGCATTAGGAGTTTTGGTGATTTCAAGCTTACCACCATTTAATACAAGCCAACACCATCCTGAACCAAACTGTCCAATACCAGCATTTATAAATGCTTCTTTCATTGCTTCAACTGATCCTAAATCTTCATTAATTTTATTTTCTAATTCAGAAGGTATTTTACCTTCTGGGTTATTTTTCATAATTTCCCAAAAATGGATGTGATTTAAGTGTTGTGAAACATTGTTAAATACAGGTGCATTTTTATTGTATGTATTTTTAACAATATCTTCTATCGAATCTTCACTTAAATTATTTTCTTTAATAAATTTATTACCATTAGTGACATATGCCATGTGATGTTTGTCATGATGCAACTCTAAAGTTTCAGCAGACATATAAGGTGCAAGAGCATCTTTGCTATAAGGTAAATCAGGCAACTCTAAATTTATCATTTTTAATCCTTTATTTATAAAATTTTTTTTAAGAAACTACCTGTAAAGCTTTTTTTACTATTTGCAATATCTTCAGGTGATCCCTTTGCTATGATTTCTCCTCCTTTAACACCTCCAAGTGGCCCTAGATCAATAATGTAATCTGCTGTTTTGATAACATCTAAATTATGCTCAATAACAATAACGGTATTACCTTCATCTACTAAAGTGTGTAATATTTTTAGTAACTTGTTAACATCATCAAAATGTAAACCAGTTGTTGGCTCATCTAATATATATAGAGTTTTTCCAGTTGATCTTTTGGATAATTCTTTTGATAGTTTTATTCTTTGAGCTTCTCCACCTGAAAGAGTGGTCGCCGATTGTCCAATTTTAATATAATCTAATCCCACATCAACTAGAGTTTTTAATTTTTGTTTAATTGAAGGTATTTTAGAAAAAAAATTATAACCTTCTTCTACCGTCATATCCAATACATCTGCAATGGATTTATTGTTATATTTAACTTCTAATGTTTCTCGATTATATCTTTTACCTTTACAGATGTCACATTCAACATAAACATCTGCCAAAAAATGCATTTCAATCTTTTTGACACCATCACCTTCACAAGACTCACATCTTCCCCCTTTAACATTAAAAGAAAAGCGTCCAGGCTTATATCCTCTTGCATTTGATTCATTTAAACCAGCATACCAATCTCTAATAGGCGTGAAACAACCTGTATATGTTGCTGGATTAGATCTTGGCGTTCTGCCAATAGGAGATTGATCTATATCAATAACTTTATCAATATTTTTTATACCTTTAATATTGAAATAACTCTCTTCTTTATTCAGTGATTTGTTAAAATATTCATCAAGTCTTTTATATAGAGTATCAATTATTAATGATGATTTTCCACTTCCAGACACTCCTGTGACACAAATAAAATTACCCAAAGGAAATTTTACTTCTAAATTATTAAGATTATTTGTTTTAATTTTTTGAAGAGTGAAAATTTTATTTTTATTAAATTTTCTTCTTTGATCAGGTATTTTAATTTCTTTTTTTTTATTTAGATATTGGGCAGTTAAACTTTTAGTATTTTTAAGTATATTTTTTAAACTTCCTTGTGCCACAACTTCACCACCATGAATTCCAGCCTTCACACCAATATCAATTACATGATCAGATTGCTTTATTGCATCTTCATCATGCTCTACAACTATCACTGTATTACCAAGATCTCTTAATTTAAAAAGTGTATTAATTAATTGTTGATTATCTTTTTGATGCAATCCAATTGAGGGTTCGTCTAACACGTATAATACACCAGTTAATCCTGATCCAATTTGACTGGCTAATCTAATTCTTTGACTCTCTCCACCTGATAAGCTTTTACTTGCTCTAGCTAAAGATAAATAATCAAGTCCAACTTTATTTAAAAATTCTAACCTATCTTTTATTTCTTTGATTACACCTTCTGCTATTTTGTTCTCATTATCTGATAGATTTTTATGTATTTTATTAAACCATGCATAGCAATCATCAATTGATTTTTTTGTAATTTCTCCAATGTGATTTCCTGTTATTTTAACTGATAAAGCTTTTTCATTTAGCCTGTAACCTTTACATACTTCACAATCTCTCTCAGATAGATATTTTTCTAATTCATATTGAACCCACCATCTTTCTGTTTCAGAATATTTTCTATCGATAAAATTTATTATACCTTCAAAATCTCTAACAAATAATAGGTCGCTGTTTTCATCACCATAAAGTATAATTTCTTGTATATTCTTAGGTATTTTGTACCAAGGGGTGCTAATATTAACTTTATAATTTTTTAAAATTTTTGATATTGTTTCAACAAAAAACTTTTTCTGGTAACCAAAAACTTTGGTTTCCCATGGTTTTATTGCACCCTTTAAAATTGATCTTGAGTCGTCAGGAATAATCTTTTTTTCATCAAAAAATTTTTCTATTCCAATTCCATCACATTCGTTACAAGCTCCCATTGGAGCATTAAAACTAAATAGTCGTGGCTCAATTTCTTCTATAGAAAAACCAGACACCGGACACGCAAATTTTGATGAGTATGTCGTTATCTTTTTTGTGTCCAAGTTTTCAAGATAAATTAAGCCATCTGATA
This sequence comes from uncultured Alphaproteobacteria bacterium, assembly GCA_902589095.1. Taxonomy (GTDB): domain Bacteria; phylum Pseudomonadota; class Alphaproteobacteria; order HIMB59; genus CACPNW01. The sequence continues at coordinate 48,941 of CACIRR010000001.1, forward strand.
ATGCTAAACCTATTTCAATGCTTTCCGCTAATCTTTGTTGAATGTTTTTTTTTACAACTAATCTATCTACAAGAACATCTATATTATGTTTAAAATTTTTTTTTAATTTTGGAACTTCATCAATTTCATAAATTGTTCCATCAACTTTTAATCTTTGATATCCTTTCTTTTTTAATTCTTCTATTTCTTTCCTATATTCACCTTTTCTATCTCTTACTATGGGTGAGAGAATGTAAGCTTTACTCCCGTCATTATTATCTAGTATGCTATCACATATTTCACTAACACTTTGTGATTTGATCGGCAATCCTGTAGCTGGAGAATAAGGAATACCAACCCTGGCAAAGAGAACTCTTAAATAGTCATAAATTTCGGTGACGGTACCAACTGTACTCCTTGGATTTTTTTGTGTTGTTTTTTGCTCAATAGAAATAGCTGGTGATAAGCCATCAATTGAGTCAACATCTGGCTTATTCATCATTTGCAAAAACTGTCTTGCATAAGCAGACAGACTTTCAACATATTTCCTTTGTCCTTCAGAATAAATAGTGTCAAATGCTAACGTAGATTTACCTGACCCACTTACTCCGGTAATAACTACAAATTTGTTTTTAGGAATCTCAAGACTAATATTTTTTAAATTGTGCTCTCTTGCACCTTTAATAACAATTTTGTCTTGATTCATTGAATTACTGATAGTTTATTTATATAATTTGTTATAAAGATATATATAGAAAATCTATGGTTGGTAGTGTTAATAAAGTTATTTTGCTAGGGAGGTTAGGTAAGGATCCTGACATAAGATCAATGCAAAATGGAAAAAAAATTGCTAATTTTAGTATAGCAACTTCAAAGCGTTGGACTGATAGAGATACTCAAGAAAAAAAAGAAAAAACTTCTTGGCACAATGTTGTAGTGTTTAATGAGGGTTTAGTTGGAATAGTTGAGCAATATGTAAAAAAAGGATCCCAAATCTATGTTGAGGGCGAATTACAAACTCGTAAATGGCAGGATCAAGAAGGAAAAGATAGGTACACAACCGAGGTTGTTCTTCAAAATTATACTGGTAATCTAACTCTTCTAGGCTCAAGAAATCAATCTGATGCAATTGAAAATCAGACATCATCAATGGATAACAACTCAGTTTCTGATGACTCCTTTGGAGAAATGACAAGTGATTCTACTGATTTGGATGAAGATATTCCTTTTTAATTATAAACTTTAAATTAATAAATTAAATAGCTGATAAATATAAATAATTTATTCTAATTATTGAATTTAATAAGATTGTATTAATATTGCATATTTGCTATAAATTTTTTTTAAATTTCGCAGAAAACCAGTAAAAATCAGTGTCAGATAACAATATAAGTTCGGATAACGAGTCACCAAGTAATATTTCTAATATTTCCTTAGTAGAGGAAATGAAAAAATCATACCTCGATTATGCGATGTCTGTCATAGTCAGCAGAGCTCTCCCAGATTGCAGGGATGGATTAAAACCAGTTCATCGAAGAATATTGTATTCTATGAATGAGTCTGGTTACAATTACAATAAACCATATCGAAAATCAGCAAGGATTGTTGGGGATGTTATGGGTAAATATCATCCTCATGGTGATGGAGCTATTTATCAATCAATGGTTCGTATGGCTCAAGATTTTTCGATGAGATTAGAGTTGATAGATGGTCAAGGTAATTTTGGCTCTCTTGATGGCGATCCACCAGCTGCAATGCGATATACAGAAGCAAGACTATCAAAGGTGTCTGAAAAAATAGTAACTGACTTAGAGAAAGAAACAATTAGTTTTCAACCTAACTATGATGACAGCACAAAAGAACCAACTGTATTACCTGCTCAGTACCCTAACTTACTTGTTAATGGCGCTTCAGGAATTGCTGTTGGAATGGCAACCAATATTGCACCACATAATTTAGGTGAGGTTATTGATGCAACTTTACACCTTATCGAAAATCCAGACTCAGATCTTCATGATCTCATTAAATTTATTCATGGTCCTGATTTTCCAACTGGAGGTCAAATAATTGGTAAAAAGGGAATAATTGATGCTTTTGAAACAGGTAAAGGGGGAGTAGTTTTAAGATCTAAGACTTCTATTGAAACTTTTAAAAAGGATAGAGAAGCGATAGTTATTCATGAAATACCATACCAAGTTAACAAATCTAAACTAATCGAAAAAATTGCTGAAACGGTAAAAAACAATATTATTGAGGGTATCTCAGATTTAAGAGACGAGTCTGATCGTAATGGTGTTCGAGTAGTAATTGAGTTAAAAAAAGATGTAGACGCTAATATTATTTTAAACCAATTATATAAACACACACTTCTACAAACTACGTTTAACTCAAATATGTTGGCTTTGAATAAAGGTAAGCCTGAGCAAATGAATCTCAAAGATATGTTAAGCGCTTTCATTGATTTTAGAGAAGAGGTTATCACTAAAAGAACAATATTTGATTTGAATAAAGCAAGAGATAAGGCTCATATTTTAATAGGCTTAGTAGTTGCAAATGCCAATATAGATGAAATTATAAATTTAATTAAAGCATCAAAAGACTCTAAAGAGGCGAGAGAAAAACTAATCAAGAAAAAATGGGAATTAAGTGAAAAAAATTTAAATTTTATTCGGTTAGTTGATGATGAAAATACTCAAGTTGAAAAAAACATATTTCAATTTACTGAGGCGCAAGCAAAAGCAATTCTTGAATTAAGATTACATCGCCTAACTTCATTAGAGAGAGATGATATTCAAAAAGATTTGGAGCAATTAATTTTAGAAATAAAAAAATATCTTGATATTTTGCAATCTAGATCAAAACTATTGAATGAAATAAAGAAAGAATTAAATGAAATAAAAAAAGAATTTGCTACACCGCGAAAAAGTGAAATCATTGATAGAGAATATGAAGAAGTTGATGATCTAAAATATATCCAAAAAGAAGACATAGTAATTACTATTTCTAATAATGGATATATTAAACGGTCACTTCTTGAAAATTATAGAGCTCAAAATAGAGGTGGCAAAGGTAAAACAGGAATGTCAACTAGAGAAGAAGATTTTGTCAAAGAAATACATCTGGCAGATACTCATACAAGACTTTTGGTTTTTTCATCACTAGGAAAAGTTTATTCTCTTAAATCACATGACATACCTGAGGCATCTTTAAAAGCCAGAGGTAAGCCAATTGTTAATTTGTTGCCTTTTTCCAATGATGAAAAAATTGCAACTTTCCTGCCATTACCTTTGGAAGAAAGTTCTTGGTCTGATAATTTAATTATTTTTGCAACTAAAAATGGAATGGTTAGAAAAAATAAACTAATTGATGTTGCTAAAAGTGGTAAACGAGAATTAAGAGAGAGTGGAAAGCTTGCCATTAAACTTGATTCAAAAGATCAGCTTATAGGAATCAAATTAGCTAACCCTGAAGATGATATTTTGTTATCAACTAAAAATGGAAAATGTTTAAGATTTCCTCTTGAAAAGTTAAGATTATTTTCAGGATTAAATTCTTCAGGTGTAAGAGGTATAAACCTAGAAAAAAACAATTATGTAATCTCTCAGGCAATATTAAAACATTCAAAAATAGATATAAATATTAGACAAGAATACCTCAGAGCTGCATCTGAAAATAGAAAAAGTACTGGCAGTCTTAAAGCTGAATTTAACGAACTCAATTTAAATGAAGAATTCCTTTTAGCTTTAACAACCAATGGTTATGGCAAAAGATCTTCAGCCTATGAATATAGAATATCAAATAGAGGAGGAAAAGGTATTACTGGCATTTTAACAACAGAAAAAAATGGTGAGGTAATTGATTGCTTTGTCGTAGAAGAAAATGATCAAATAATATTAGTAACTGATAAAGGTCAAATTATACGTGTAAATGTTAATCAAATCAGGATAGCTGGTAGATCAACTAAAGGAGTTAGTGTATTTAAAATACCAGATTCAGACTCCATAGTTTCTGTTTCTAGAATACAAGATATTGAAAATTAGTATGTCCAAAATTGGTATATATCCTGGCACTTTTGACCCAATGACAAATGGCCATTTAAATATAATTAAAAGATCACTAAAAATAGTTGATATGCTTATAATCGGTGTAGCAGACAATCAAAATAAAACCCCCTTATTAAGTATTGAGGAAAGAAAAGAAATAATTGAAAATGATTTAAAGGCAGAAAAGTTAGATAATAGTAAAATTACCATTTTATCTGTTCAAGGTCTTTTAACTGAATTTGCAAAATCTCATAATGCAAACTGTATTATTCGAGGTTTAAGAGCTGTTTCTGATTTTGAATATGAATTTCAAATGACGGGAATGAATTATCAACTTAGTCCAGATATCGAGACAGTTTTTTTAATGTCTTCTGATAATAATTCTTTTATTTCATCTAACTTAGTTAAAGAAGTTCATAAACTGGGTGGTGATGTATCTAAATTTGTTTCAAAAAATACGATCAAAATTTTAAATCGTAAAAACTCTTGATCATAGGTCTTGCGTTCATGAATTTTGAACTATATAGACTTCAAAGTGATGGGCCCTTAGCTCAGTTGGTAGAGCAATTCCCTTTTAAGGAATGGGTCGCAGGTTCGAATCCTGCAGGGCTCACCATTATTCAATGAAACAAACCATCATTAAAAATATTGCCACTGGAATAACAAAAAAGTGCGATATTCTCAAAAAAAATGATAATTTTTTAGAAGTAGTTCTTGAAGGTACTACAATTAAAATAACATTAAAAAAAAAGGGTGAAATTTATGTTGGCTTATTTAAGGACATGGAGTTCACGTCTCAGGGTTAGCATAACCATTTAAAATTGAAATTTCATTGTCATAATCCTCTTTTAGGTACTTTTTTATTAACTTAGAGCTTATTTTTTTACCTTTACCAATACCAGGACAATTAACCGATATATCTTCATTCCAAGTTTTTGCATTCATATTTTCATTCCAAAAAGGCCATGTTCTGCATTGAGATGGTCTAGATTCATAAACTGTACATTTATAATTTTTAAGAAACAAGCACTTACCATTTAAACTATTCTTCTCAGCAAGATGAATATAACCGTCAGTTGTTTGGCAATATTTTTTTTTGAAATGTTCAATTGGTAAATTAAAATGTTTAGCAAATCTTGTTAAATCATTTTTGCTTAAATATACAAACCCATATGATCCTCTTGATATACAACAATTGCCAGAGCTCTGACATTTAAATTTTATTCCATTTTTATAATTTATTTTTGACATTAGCCCGCACCTAAAGTTTTAATCGCTGTATCTCTTTCATGTATGTATAGTAAATTTTTTAAGTTTTGATTTTTATCTTTTAAAAGTTTTGGATCATCACTGATCACATTATCTGCCTCTATTTTAGCTTCTTCCAGTAAATCACTATCAAAACTAAGATCAGCCACATTAAAAGAGGGTAAACCAGACTGTTTTTTTCCTAATATTTCACCCGGGCCTCTAATTATTAAATCTTCCTCAGCAATTTTAAAACCATCATTAGTTTCAGTCATAATTTGTATTCTTTTTTTTGCAGTATCGCCTAAATTTTCTTTATGCAGAAGAATACAAAATGACTCTTGATTATTTCTGCCAACCCTACCTCTTAATTGATGTAATTGCGCCAAACCAAATCTTTCAGCGTGTTCAATTATTATTGTAGTAGCTGATTTTATATCAATTCCAACCTCTATTACTGTTGTTGCAACAAGTATTCTAAAATCTTCATTTTTAAATTTTTCCATTATATTTTCTTTTTCTTTTTCATTCAGTTGACCATGAATGAGAAGAACTTTATTTTTAAATATTTTGTTCAGGTTATTGAATCTTTCGGTAGCAGCTTTTAGATCAAGTTCTTGAGACTCTTCTATTAATGGACAGACCCAAAAAAATTTTTCAGATGTTTTTTGAATTTTATTACTAATTCTATCAATTAGTTGTTTTTCTTTTTTTAAACTTAAACCTGAAGTCATAATTGGTTTTCTGCCAATTGGTTTGTCAATTAATCTACTTTCATCCATATCTCCATAGGCAGCCAATGTGAGAGTTCTTGGAATTGGAGTTGCACTCATGACAAGTATTGAAGGTCGAAACCCCTTGTAATTAAAAGCTAATCTCTGATAGACTCCAAATCGATGTTGTTCATCAATTATGGATAAGCCTAAATTTTTAAACGTTACTCCTTCTTGAATAAGAGCGTGCGTACCGACAATTAATTCTACTTCTCCATCACGAATTTTTTCTAATTTTTCCTTTCTAATTTTACCTTTATCTTTGCCAGTTAAAAGAGTAATTTTGATGGACAAATTCTCTAGTAATATTGAAATATTTTCATAATGTTGATAGGCAAGAATGCTGGTTGGGGCCATAAAAGCACATTGAAAGCCTGACTCAATTACAGTTAGCATTGAAGCAAGAGCCACAATAGTTTTTCCTGAACCTACATCGCCTTGTAATAATCTTATCATTTGAGTATTTGATTCTAAGTCAGTTTTAATTTCTTCTAAAACTTTTGTTTGCGATTTAGTTAATTGAAAAGGTAAATTTTTAATTAAATTATTTTTTAAGTTATTGTTATTTTTAAATGCTACTGATTTTTTTTTACTATCAATAAGTCTTATAATTGCAATTGCTAATTGATGTGCATATAACTCATCAAAAGCCAACCGCCTTCTAAAGACATTTTTATCGGCAAATGTATCTTCTATTTCAGGATTATGCAATTTTTCTATGGAATCTTTCCAGTTAAAGAATTTATATTGTTTTAAAATTCTACTATTAATCCACTCTTCTAAATTTGGAAGCGATGATAAAACCTGTTTTGATATTTTTGTAAAATATTTCAAATTTAGTCCAGCTGTTAAACTGTAGATCGGCTCTCTTTCCCTTAATAATTGAATTTTAGTTACATCCTCTACGGTTGAAGGATGAGTAATTTGGAATTTATTTCTAAAAAATTCTAATTTTCCTGAAATCATTCTAAAAGATTTGACTGGTAAAATTGATCTAATTACAGGATGTCTTGCATTAAAATAAACGATATCTATTGGTGTTTCGTTTGCAACACAACTTACTTTATATGGCTGTCTTCTAAATCTTGATGGATTGTGTTTAAGAACTTCTACTTTTAAAGTTACTAAAGTGTTTATTGGGGCATCATGGATATTATCATAATATTTTTTTTCTATTATTTTGTATGGAAAATGCCATAAGAAATGAATATTTAATGAAATTCCAAGTTTATTAATTATATTTTCTATTTTGGGGCCAACGCCCTTTAATTTATTGATTGGTGAAAGTAATAAGTCTAAATGTGCTGGTTTCATAGAATATATAAATGTTTATATTATATTCTATTAAAGATCATATGACATTAAATTCACTCAAAAAAATAATAAAATATAGAGCTAATTATTCCGGCACTAAAGAAACAGATATATTATATGAAAAGTTTTTTATCAAAAACTTAGATAAATTTAGTAACGAGGATTTGATATTATTAAAATCATTATTTGACACTTATTCTGATGATGAAATTTATTCAATTTTAGCAAAAAAAACTCAACCAAATAACAAATTTATGAAACTCTTTAATAAAATAATATGAGATTATGAAATTTTTAGGACCCATTGTTGAAAAATCTGAGTCTTTTATTATTGGTGAAATTTTTCGAACTAGTAAAAATTCTCTAATTTATATAGCTAAAGATGATAGGGAGATTAATGATATTTACAGTAAACTCTTATGGTTGTTACCAAATAAAAAAATATTAATTTATAAAGCGTGGGATCAAATTCCGTATGATAATATATCTCCCTCTAAGGAAATACAAACATCAAGATTGAATACATTAAACTATCTTAATACTTATAACGAAGAGCAAAAAATCCTTTTAACTACAGTTAACGCTATAATTCAAAAAACAATTCCAAAGAAAATTTTGAATGAATATTTTTTAAATATTGTTACTAATACTAAATTAAACTTAAGTAATTTAATTTCATCACTTATACGACTAGGGTATGAAAGAACATCTATAGTCAGAGATAAATCAGAATTTGCAATTCGTGGATCTATTATAGATATTTTTCTCCCACAATATAAAAGTCCATTTAGAATCGATTTATTTGACAATGATATAGAGTCAATATTTGAATTTGATCCAATCACACAAAAGAGAACGACAAAGACTTCTGTAGAAAATATAATCCTCAGCCCAAGCTCAGAATTAATAATAGATGATAAAAATTTAGAGATATTTCGTTCAAAATTTAGAACTAATTTTGACAATTATAGAAAAAGTCAAGTTTATGAATTATTTTCAAATAGGGCAGTCCCTGCGGGAGGTGAACAATACTTACCTTTTTTTCATGATAACATGGATACACTTTTTGATTATTGTGAAAACTATCATCTATTATTACAAAATGATGTTTTAGATTTAGCACATGAAAGAATTGAAAATTTAAATGATTTTTATGATGCCAGAATTCAATCTAATGATAAATTTTATTTAAAACCAGAATTTTTATTTATTGATAGTAAATTTTTTAAAAAAAATATTAAATCATTTGAAGCTACTACTTTATCATTATTTAAAAATGAAAATACTAGACCATTAAGCATAAAAAAAATTAATAATATTTCTTCAATACGCAAAGAAATTGATTTTAATTTTATTAAAAAATTTTTTGAAATTAATTTAAAAAATAAAAAAATAGTTATTTGTTGCAATTCAAATGGGTCATTAGAAAAAGTATCTAAAATATTATTTGACAATATTTATATAAGAGCAAAGAAAATTTCAAATTTCTATGAAATTACAAACAATGGTATTTTTATAACATCTTTGAAAATAGAAGAGTCCCTTGAATTTAATGATGTATTATTTATCAATGAAAAAACAATCTTTGGCTATAGTTTTGCTGTTAAATCATCTCAAAAAAATAATAAACAAAAGTTTGTTTTTGAAGAACTCAATAAGTTATCCCAAGGATCTCTTCTTGTGCATTCAGATTATGGGATTTGTCGATTTAACAATATTAAAAAAATAAATCTAAATGACTCTGTTCATGATTGTTTGGAATTAGAATTTGCAGACAGTCAAAAACTTTTTCTACCTGTAGAAAATTTAAGTTATGTAACTAAATATGGAAATGATGATGAAACAAGTATAAGCTTAGATAAATTAGGTGCCTCAAGTTGGCAAAAAAGAAAGGCTGAAGCTAAAAAGAAAATAAAAGATGCTGCAAAAAAGTTAATAAAAATTGCATCAAAAAGATTAGAGTCTAAATCATATCAGATTAATACTAATCATACAGAATATGATAAATTTTGTAGCACATTTCCATTTGTTGAAACTGATGATCAGCTTAACTCAATCAACGATGTAATTAATGATTTTGAAAAAGATACGCCTAGTGACCGTTTAATTGTTGGAGATGTTGCCTTTGGTAAAACGGAGGTAATTATAAGAGCTTTATTTCTTGCTGCAAAATCTAAAGTGCAATCAATAGTTTTTGTTCCAACAACATTACTTTCACGTCAACACTATAATAATTTCATTAAGAGATTTAATTTGTTTGATATAAAAGTTGCAGAAGTATCAAGACTCATTTCACAAAAAGAAAAAAATGAAATTTATAAAGAATGCACTGAAGGAAAAATTGATATTTTAATTGGTACTCATGCTCTTTTAAGTGATAAATTGTCTTTTAAAAAACTTGGTTTAATTATTTATGATGAAGAACAAAAATTAGGAACAATCCAAAAAGAAAAGTTTAAAGAAATTGCTCCTAATGCACATGTTTTAGCTCTATCAGCAACTCCAATACCACGTACATTGTCTATGTCTTTATCGGGTATAAGAGATTTAAGTTTAATTCTCACAGCTCCTTACGAGAGATTAGCGGTAAGAAGCTATGTAACCAAATTTGATACAGTTACAATTTCTGAGGCGATTAAAAGAGAAATTTATGGAAGAAGAAATGGTGTATATTATGTAACTCCAAGAAAAAAAGATATTCCATTCATTGAAGAATTTTTAAAAGAAAATTTACCTGACATTAAATATGTAGTTACTCATGGTCAGTTGGCACCAGCAATACTTGAGTCAAGAATTTCAAAGTTTTATAATCAAGAAGTCCCTCTAATGGTTAGTACAAATATAATTGAAAATGGATTGGATCTTCCTCACGTTAATACAATTATTGTTCATAGATCAAATTTATTTTCTTTGGCTGCACTTTATCAACTTAAGGGAAGAGTTGGAAGATCTTCTAAAAGAGGCTATGCCTACATCACTTTCAAAGAGAATGAACTTAAAGATAATGGTAAGAAAAGATTATCGATTATAAATACTTCAGATGCTCTTGGTTCAGGTTTTAATATTGCCTCACAAGATTTAGATATGAGAGGAGGAGGGTCAATAATTGGGGAAGAGCAGAGTGGTTTTATACGAGAAATAGGAACTGAATTATATCATCAATTACTAGAAGAAGAGATAATTTTTCAAAAACAAAAGAAACTATCAAATGATGATAAAAATATAAATAATTTTCAACCAGTTATTAAAATTCCAGAAGAAATTTATATACCTGATGACTACATAGATGATCTAGATTTGCGACTCTCTATTTATAAAAGGATATCTAATGTAACCGATTATCAAGAACTTTCCAATTTAAGCACAGAGTTCGCTGATAGATTTGGGTCAATACCAAAACCTCTAGATAATTTATTTAATTTAATTGAGTTAAAAATTCTATGTATAAGTTACAACATAGAACAACTTGAATTTAGTAGAAAGGGAATTGTCATTGGTTTTTACAAAAATAATCCTACTAATCCTGAAAAATTACTTAGTCTTACTCTTAATAAAAATGATCATTATTCATTGAGACCTGATCAAAAAATATTTTATGATTTTAGAGGTTACTTAAATGAGAATAGATTTAATTTAGCAAAGAAAATAATAAGTCAGATTAGTTAAAATTATTAAAATTAAAATGGCGGAGAGACAGAGATTCGAACTCTGGAAGGTGTTGCCACCTTGCCGGTTTTCAAGACCGGTGCTTTCAACCGCTCAGCCATCTCTCCGTTTTTGTGGGTTTTGTTATACTTTTAAATATATTAAAGTCAAAATATAAAGGATATAAAAATATACGAATTTATAAAAATTTGTTATTTCGTTAATATGATTCATAAATATATTTTTCTAATTTTCATCTTTTTTACATACTCATTAAAAGCATGTGAGAAACCAACAATGCCTACTCCTAGTGAATGGAATAACTGGTTAGAAGATGTTAGAAATGAGGCTAAGGATAAAAACATCAGTGAAAAAACAATCAGCCTCTATTTGTCTGATGTTAAACCTCAGGAAAAAATTATTCTCCGTGACCGATGCCAACCAGAGTCAACAATTACTCTAGAAGAATATTTGTATTATCGCGTTGATAAATCTAGGATAATTGCAGGCAGAAACGTTTTAAAAGAACATAAGGATATTTTAAACAAAATTTCTAAACATTTTGGCATTCAGCCTCGTTTTATTGTAGCAGTTTTGGGAATGGAGAGTTTTTATGGACGAAATCAGGGGAAAGTAGATACTATTACAGCAGTAACAACACTAGCTTTTGACAGACGAAGAAGTGATTTTTATAGAAAGCAGTTATTTGCCGCTCTAAAAATATTAGATGATGAATTAGTCCCTTCAGGTCAATTGATAGGTAGCTGGGGCGGTGCTGTTGGAATGACACAAATGATACCAACAACCTTTTTAGAGAGTGCTTATGATTGGGATGGAGGAGGGATTGATATATGGAATAGTTATGCCGATGGTTTTGCTAGCACAGCTAATTATTTAACTTCAATTGATAAGAACCCTTGGTCAAACGATAGTACGTGGGGAAGAGAGGTTTTACCTCCTGATAATATTGAGTTTATATATCCATCTTTAAAACAAGATAATCCAAAAGGGTGCGGAGCTGTTAAAAGAAGATCTGTACCTAAATCATTACCCGAATGGTCCAATTTAGGATTTAAAACAATAAATAATACTCCACTTCCTCAAAGACCAGATCTTGAAGCGCGATTAGTTGCACCAGATGGGGTTAAAGGGAGAATGTTTTTAGTTTATCCAAATTATAAAAACATTTTATATTACAATTGTTCATCTTATTACGCAATTTCTATAGGACTTCTTAGTGATGAAATTAATAATTAGTTTATTTTTTATTTTTTTATTTTCTTGCGATAATATCTCTAACAATAAAGTTGTAAATAAAATAGAAAATGCAAAAAATATCATTGAGGATAAGACTAAAGAAAATGTTGCAAAATTCGTTGAACCAAAAAAAAACTTAGATAAAAAAAAATCAACTAGTGAAAATATTTTCTATTTTATAGGGGATCCATATTTTATTGAAGGTGTAAAATATACTCCTAAAGAAGATTATTCTTATTCAGAAGTTGGACTTGCCACTTTCTATGATAAAGAGTTGCATAACCAAAAAACTCTTAATAATGATCTAAACAAAGTTACAGAATTACTTGGTCGACACAAAACTCTACCCTTACCCAGTATTGTTAAAATAACAAATTTAGAAAATGGATTATCCTTAACAATTAAAGTAGTTGATAGACATGATGACAATGCTTCAGTTATTCAAGTTTCTCGTAAAGTGGCACAATTATTAAGGTTCTACAAAAATAGAATAGCCAGAGTAAAAGTAGAAATTTTATCTGATCCATCAAAACAATGGAAAAATGTTACTATGTCCATCAACGATGAAGATTTTAACTCTACAGTTGAATCAGCGCCAACTGAAATTGTATCTATTTCTAACATAGATGATGATATTGAAGAGAGTAGCGTACAAGAAGATATGGAACAACCAATTGAATTAGGTTTCGAGAAAGTCGAAAATTTAGAACTATTTTTACATATTAATAATTTCAAAAATTATGAAGATATTCAAAAAATTGTTAATGAAATACAATTAAAAGAAAAATTCACTTCAGAAAATATGGGCGATTTTTATAAACTAATAATTGGTCCAATTGAAAACGAAGTAGCTAATAAATTAGTTTCGACATTCATTCTTAAAGGTTATAAGGAGAATGAAATAATTTTGGAATAATCTTACTTACAACATATTTAAAAATTATAAATAATACTATGAGAACACAAACGATCACCTTCATCTTATTAATTTTCTTAATTTCTAAAAATGTATTTGCAATTGATACGAAAGCTGAACAAGCAATCGTTATGGATTTTGATACAAATGAAATACTCTTTGAAAAAAACTCAAATTCAAAAACACCCCCTGCATCGATGACGAAAATTATGACAGTTTATGCTGCATTTGACAGATTAAAAAATACTGATCTTTCAATTAATAATGAATGCACCGTTTCAGCAAAAGCCTACAAAATGGGCGGATCTAGAACTTTTCTAGAAATAGACGATAAAGTTTCAATCGATGATCTTCTTAAGGGAATAATTATACAATCAGGAAATGATGCTTCAGTAGCGTTAGCAGAGTGTTTAGCAGGTACCGAAGAAGATTTCGCAAAATTAATGAATGTTTATGCTAAGCGTTTAGGGATGAATAACACAAACTTTATTAATTCATCGGGATGGCCTGAAGATGATCATTATTCTACAGTATATGATTTAGCAATCCTATCAAATGCTGTTATAAGAGAGTTTCCTAATCTTTACCTTTATTTTGCTGATGAAGAATTTACTTACAATGACATCAAGCAACCAAACAGAAACAAGCTATTAAGTTCTGTTCAAGGAGCTGATGGATTAAAAACAGGTTTTACAAAAGCATCTGGATGGGGAATTGCAGCAACAGCCAAAAGAGAAGATAGAAGAATTACTGTTGTAATCAATGGAACTAATAGCTCCAGATCAAGAATGAATGAATCTGCAAATTTAATTAATTGGGCCTTTTCACAAACAAGTCAAAAAGAACTAGTCAGGGAAGGTCAAGTGATTACACAGGTAGATGTATGGCTTGGAAATAAGCCAAGAGTGAACTTAATTTCTTCTAGAAAAGTTGTGTCAACTTTATCTTTTGATCAATTGCAATTAATTAAGCCTTCAATTCAGTATAAGAAGCCCCTAGATGCACCAATTTTGAAAGGTAATTCATATGGTAAATTATTAATTTCAATTGAAGGTAAACCAAATATAGAAATTGATTTAGTGGCTGAAGAAAATGTAGGAACTATAAATCCAATATTAAAGATTTTCGCTGCACTGAAGTATCTTATTTTTGGTTCAACTTTAGATGAATAAAAAAAAAGGTTTATTTATAACTTTTGAAGGTCCCGAGGCTAGTGGTAAATCATCACAAATTTTACTGTTGGAAAAATATTTAAAAAAAAACAAAATTCCATTTATTACAACAAGAGAACCTGGTGGAACTAAAATTGCAGAGTCGCTAAGAAAACTTATTTTAAAAGTTAAGTCAGATATTAATATACAGGAAGAAATATTAATGCTTATGGCAGCCAGATCACATCATATCAATAATGTTATAGTCCCATCTCTGAAAAAAGGTAAGTTAGTTATATCAGATAGATTTGCTGACTCTACTTTTGTTTACCAGGGTTATGTAAATAAATTTGGTATACAAAAAGCTAAAAATTTACATAAAAATCTGTTAAATAATTTTTTACCCCATAAAACTTTTCTATTTGAATTATCTACCAAGTTAATTTTATTAAGGTTAAAGCAAAGAAAATTAAAAAATAAATACGATAAATTAGATAGAAAATTCCATGACTCTGTTAATAAAGGCTATAAATTAATTTATAATCACAAAAGATTTATAAAAATAGATGCATCTAAGCCTATTACTCAAATTAATAATGAAATTATAAATTATATAAATTCATTGTTATGAAATCATTAGTGGGTTTTGAAAAAGAATTTGAAATTATTTCAAAAAATTTAATTGCTGACAAACTAAATCACTCGGTTCTTATTTGTGGAAATAAAGGAATAGGTAAATATTTTTTTATTATTAAAATAATTGAAGAGTATATGAAATTAAAAATCAACGCAGATCAAATCAATCACCATTTAACTCTCTTAGATAATAATTCACATCCTAATATTAAAATATTAAATAAAAAACTTGATGAAAAAACTAGTAGAGTAAGAAATAATATTACAATAGATCAAATTAGAGAATTAAATAATTTTTTTACAGAGACATCATTAATTGATAATTTTCCAAAATTTATTTTGATTGATAGCGCTGATGATTTAAATATCAGTTCTTCAAATGCTCTTTTGAAAATATTAGAAGAACCAAAAAAGAATACTTATTTTTTTTTAATTTCACATCACCATTCATCATTATTGCCAACAATTAAATCTCGATGTTTAAAATTGCAATTGCCTGCTCATAATTATAATGATTTTGAAAAAATTTTAATTTCTAATAATCTTAAATATGATGATGAATTATTAAAATTATTATTTGATATAACTAATGGCTCTCCTGGCATATCTTTTGAATATAATGTCGAAAATTTTATTGATCTATTTAGTCGATTAAAAAATTCTTTAATAGACAGTGATATTTTTTCAAATGAAAATAATACGTTAATTGATACATTTTCTGCCTTTGAAAATGATAGGTTTTATATTCATTTATCACTATTTAAATTTATTTTAGTTGTGTTAAAAAAAATAAAATTAGGTATCAATATAAATGACATTTATTTATCAAATAGTGTTTTAGATATAGAAAATTTATCAAATAAGTTGAATTCAGATATTATCGAAAAAAAATTTGATTACTTGATAAATAATGAAAATGATTTATTCACATTCAATCTAGACAAAAAATTTTTTATGATTAACTTTTTTTCAACAAAATAATTAACATGACTTATTTCATTACTACACCAATTTATTATGTTAATGACGCTCCTCATATCGGTCATGCTTACACAACAATTGCTTGTGATATTTTATCAAGATATAGTAAGTTAAAGGGTGATAAAACATTTTTCTTAACTGGAACTGATGAGCATGGGCAAAAAGTAGAAAAAGCTGCTTTGTCTAAGAAAAAAGATACACAAAATTTCGTTGATGAAATGTCCCAAAATTTTCGAGATTTAATTCCATTTCTTGGCTGTCAAATAGATGATTTTATTAGAACTACAGAAGAAAGACATAAAATTGCAACACAATTTTTATGGAAAAAATTAAAAGATAATGACCAAATTTACTTATCTAATTATGAGGGTTGGTATTCTATAAGAGATGAGGCATTCTATTTAGAATCTGAATTAACTAAAACCGAAAATGGACTTATTGCTCCATCAGGAGCTCCAGTTGAATGGGTTAAAGAAGAAAGTTATTTTTTTAAATTATCACAGTGGGAGGATAAATTATTAGAATATTATGAAAAAAATCCTGACTCAATACTACCACGTTCAAGATATAATGAAGTTTTGAGCTTTATTAAGGGTGGATTAAAAGATTTATCAATCTCAAGGACAACTTTTAAGTGGGGTGTTCAAGTACCAGATACCGAAAACCATGTTATGTATGTATGGATCGATGCTCTATGCAATTATATTACAGCATTAAATTATCCAAATACTGACCACGATTCATTTAAGACATTTTGGCCTGGAATTCACGTTGTTGGAAAAGACATTTTAAGATTTCATGCTGTCTATTGGCCAGCCTTTTTAATGGCTGCAGGATTAGAACCTCCAAAACAAATTTTTGCCCATGGTTGGTGGACTAATGAGGGTCAAAAAATATCAAAATCTGTTGGAAATATAATTAATCCATATGAAATAATTGATACTTATGGCCTCGATCAAATTAGATTTTTTCTTTTCAGAGAAGTCCCTTTTGGTAATGATGGAGATTTTTCAAAAGATGCAATTTCTCAAAGAGTTAATGCAGATTTATCGAACAATTATGGAAATTTAATTCAAAGAATAAGTTCATTTATAATTAAAAATTCTGATTCAACTGTTTCCAAACCTCATAGTTATAAAGAAATAGATCATAAATTGTTAAAGTCATTTGATAAAACTTTAGTTAATTATCTTAAAAATATGAATTCTTTTCAAATTGACAAAGCTCTTAAAAACATTTTTGATTATTTATCTGAAGTTAATGCTTATGTTGACTCCCAGGCTCCTTGGTCATTAAAAAAAACAGATAACCAAAGAATGAAAGATGTTTTATATTTAGTAACTTTGATAACAATAAAAATTTCAGTAATTCTATATCCAGTAATACCCTCTAGTATTGATAAAGCACTTAAAATTTATAATTTATCAATTGATAATTTAAACTTAAAAAATATTGAACATTTTTCACCTGATTTGATTAATTTAAATATCCCAAAACCTCTTTTTCCTCGAATTGATTTGTGATTGACTCACACTGCCACTTAAATTTTGAAACTTTAAGTAAAGATCTTCCAAATATTGTTAAAAGATGCATTGATAATGGTGTTACGCATTTACTTTCAATAAATACAAACCCACAAGATTTCCAAACACATTTGAATTTAATTAGTGATTTTAATAATATTTTCATTTCATATGGTATTCATCCTGAAGGTATTAATAATGATACGATCTTTTCTTTTGAGGAAATAGAAAAAGTAATTAAAAATCCTAGATTAATTGCATTTGGAGAAACTGGTTTAGATTTTTATCATTCTATTGAATATAAAAATAAGCAATTTGAAATATTTGAAGCTCACATTGAGGCATCAAAAATTTATGATATACCCTTGATTATTCATCAAAGAAATTCTGAAGAAGAAATAATTAGAGTTCTTAATAAATTTAAAAATGATAATTTAAAACTTGTTTTTCATTGTTTCACCGGATCAAAAAAATTGTTAGAATTCTGTATTGAAAATAATTACTATATATCTCTATCAGGCATCGTAACTTTTAAAAATGCCGTTTCATTAAGGGAGATTATTGTTAATGCCTCATTAGATCATTTATTAATTGAAACAGATAGTCCTTTTTTGGCTCCTGTACCAATGCGAGGTAAATCTAATGAGCCATCTTTTGTTAAATTTACTGGTGAATTTCTTGCTGAATTTTATTCAATGTCTAAAGAAAATTTTTTTGAATTAACAAATAACAATTTTTACAAATTGTTTTCTCGCGCAAAAAGAGATAATTAAATCTAATGAAAGTTCGAGTTTTGGGATGTGGTGGTTCTTTTGGTTCACCCCTTGCATGGAATAGAAATGGGAATATTGACATCAATAACCCTAAAAATCATCGAACTAGATCATCTGTTTTAATCAATATTAATGATCAAAATTTACTCATAGATACAAGTCCTGATTTGCGTTCACAATTATACAATGCAAGATGTACTAAAATTGATGCAGTATTATTTACGCATGAACATTCAGACCATACTGCAGGATTGCCAGATATGAGAGCAATGTCATTAATCAATCAATCAATAATTCCAGCATTTCTATCAAGTGATATTAAAGACTCCATGACAAGAAATTACCAATATATATTTGATGGACATAGAGATTATTCACCATTTATGTCAGTTAAGACAATTGATAGTACTTTCAGTATTGGTAATACAAAAATCAATACTTTCAAACATAATCATGGATCTATAGATGTTCAAACATATAGAATCAATAATTTCGCATATTCAACTGATTTAAAAAATTTTTATGAAAATGATATTGATAAATTGAAAGATTTAGATCTCTGGATTGTTGGGTTGCTTAGATATGATCCGCACCCCTCTCATGCAGGGTTTGATCAAATTAATGAATATATAAATTATTTAAAACCCAAAAGGACTTTGTTTACTCACATGACAGCTTTACTTGATTATGATGAATTAATGTCAAAATGTCCTGAAAATGTTGAACCGGCATATGATGGTATGTCTATAGAATTATGAAAGATAAAAAAATTGGCTTTATTGGCCTAGGAAATGTTGGTAGTAAAATTGCTTATAATATTCTGAAAAACAAAAATTATAGCTTATTTATTTTTGATTTAAATAAGAAGACTTCAAAAAAATTAGTATCTGAAGGTGCCATTTTATGTAACTCTATTGAGGAATTAATAAATAATGTAACAGTTTTTATTACATGCTTACCATCCCCCAGTTCTGTAAAAAATGTTTTACTGAAAACCATTCCTCTTATAAATAAATCTCACCTATGGATAGAAATGAGCACAACTGATGAAGAAGATATGAGAGTTTTATCTAATTTAGTAATTAAAAAAAACGCTTCAGTTCTTGAAGCGCCTATAACAGGAGGTCAACACAGAGCAGAAAGTGGCAATATATCTATATTAGTTGCTGGTAGAAAAAAAACGTTTCAAAGAGCATTTCCAGTTTTAAGCTGTGTTGGTCATCAAATTTTACATTGTGGTAAAATTGGTAATGCTTCAACACTTAAAGTGGTAACAAATTATTTAGCATCAATAAATCTTTTGGCAATAGGAGAGGCGCTAATGGTTTGTAAAAAATATGGGTTGGATCTTAAAACAGCTTACAATGGAATAAAAATAAGTTCTGGTAATAGTTTTGTTCATGAAACAGAGAGTCAAGTTATTTTAAATGGTTCATACGATGTTGGATTTACAATGGATTTGGTTTGTAAAGATGTTGGGCTTTTTGATAAATTGACAAAAAAATTTAATATTCCAGCAAAAATTAGCAATCTTATGTTAAAAATTTTTAAAAATGGACAGAGAAAATTAGGAAAGAGATCTTTAAGTACCAGTATTGTTAAACTTCTCGAAACTGATTGTGATGAAAATTTGCGATCTAAGGGTTTTCCATCAACTTTAGTTGATTTAAATAAAAAGAAAAAAGGTATAGAGATTTAGAATTATGAAGAAAGATTTTAGCCCCACAGTTTATAAATACAAAGACTCCGTAATGGAACATGTTGAAAACTCAGATTTATTTAACAGTTATCTTAAAACTAACATTTTTACACAAGTTTACGATGGCACATTATGGGCAGAAGGCCCATGTTATATTCCGCATAAAGATATGCTAGTGTGGAGTGATAATCCTAATAATAGAATGATGAAATTAGTTGATGGTCAAGTTTCAGAATTCAGAAATCCCTCAAATTTTTGCAATGGAAATACAATTGACAATGAAGAAAATTTAATATCGTGTTCACATGGGGGGCGTTGTGTCTATAAAACTGATGATAATATCAATGTATCTGTAGTAGTAGATAGGTTTGAAGGAAAAAAATTTAATTCTCCTAATGATATATGCGTTAAGTCAGATAATACAATTTGGTTCACAGATCCACCATATGGTATCTTATCTGATTACGAAGGGTATAAAGGGGAGCAAGAATATGAAGGATGTTATGTATTTAGATTTAATCCTCATACACAAAAATTAGATGTTATGACTAAAAATCTTGATAGACCAAATGGAATAGCATTTTCCCATGACGAAAAGAAATTATACATCGCTGATACAGGTGAAAATGTAAAATGTCTTTATGTGTTTGATGTTTTGAACGATGAAATAATAAATCAAAAATTAGTTTATGACTTCAAGCCTTTCTTTTCTGATGGTTTTAGATCTGATAAGGATGGTAATATTTGGACAAGTGCAGGTAAAGCTGTGAAATGTTTTAATCCAAATAATGAATTGATTGGGCAAATTTTAGTGCCTGAATTGGTATCTAATTTAGAGTTTGGAGGCAAAGAAGGAAATATTTTATATGTTACGGCTACAAGCTCTCTTTATGAAATGGAACTTAACCAAATAGGAGCTAAATTTAAATGACTATGGAACTAAAAAATCAAAAATGCCAAGCTTGTTCTGGAAATACACCAAAATTTGATGAAAAACAAATTAGTGATAATTTATCCAAACTAAATAGTTGGTCAGTTAATGATGAGCAAAAAATGATTTATAAAAAATTTAATTTTAAAACTTTTAAACAAGCTCTCAATTTTACAAATAAAGTTGGTGAAATTGCTGATTTAGAGGGACATCATCCTGATATTTCACTAGGCTGGGGGTATTCATTAGTTATGCTTCACACACATGCAATTCAAGGTTTATCTATCAATGATTTTATCATTGCAGCTAAAATTGATGAAATAACTTAATAATAGATCGTAAACAATTGAAATATATAGCTTAATAAAAAATATATAAACCAATAAACAAACCAGTACCAAAAAACAAAATGAGCTATTAAGTTCTGAACTAGTAAATTGGTTCTTTGATCACTTTTAGATGCAAAAAAACCTAAATTATATGCAAATGGCATCAAAAAACACCAGCCACCTAAAACAGTACTAAAGCCAAAAATATAAGCTAATAATATAGACGGATAGTCAAATAGTAAGAAGTTAAGAATTACAAAAACTATTCCATATATTATTCCTATTAAATAATGAAAAAAATATCCCCATAATAATTCATTTTCTAATTCCACATCATCAATAAGGTTTTTTCTAATAAATTTATTTTCTTTGTATCCTAAAAAATACCGCCCTAATAAATTCCATTTTGGTTTTTCGATATCATAAGCATATTTTAGAGATGATTGATATAAATCAAAAATAATTGTAGCAAATAATCCTGATATTATGCCTTGAAGAAAAATCATTTATTTGAATTTTGATAACATATTTAAGGGTTTAAAGATCACACCTCTATCTGTTAATCCTTTTTTAATCATTTTTGCAATTCCAACAGCATTGGGGCCATCACCGTGGACACATATAGTATCAATATCTGTTTTTAGGAATTTACCACTGATAGTTTTAATTCCATTGTTTTCTAGCATTTGAAAAATATTATTTACTGCAATTTTTGGATCACTAATCATTGAGTTTGATTGTTTTCTATCAATTAACAGACCGGATTCATCATAATTTCTATCTGCAAATATCTCACAAACATATCTTAGGTTAATTTTTTCAGCAGCTTTTATCATTTGAGTGCAAGGTAAAACCATAAAAATTAAATCATTATTAAAAGCACTAATCGATTTAGCAATTTGTATCGAAATATCTAAATTTTCACAAGCCATGTTGTTTAGTGCTCCGTGAGGTTTTACATGAGTGAAATCATAATTTTCTAACTCAGCAACTTCACTAAAAATTTCAAGTTGCTCTTTTATTAATTTATCCAATTCTTTTAGAGTTAGATTAATTCTTTTTCTTCCAAAATTTAATTTGTCATCAAATCCTGGATGAGCACCAATACTGACTCCAAATTTTTTTGCATTAATAATTGTTTCTTGGATAATTTCTTTGCTTCCAGCATGGTAACCACAAGCAATATTTGCTGTATTAATAATTTTTAGGAGTTCATAATCATTAATACCATCAAATACTTCGGACTTTTCTCCTAAATCACAATTTATATTTAATTCCATTTTGTTTAATTAGTTGTAATATATTTGTTATGTTTATCACTTATGAGCAAACTAGTGAACAGTCATATTTATTGGATTATGGTGAAGACATCAATTTTATTACTAATAAAAAGGTTATTTCTCATTTCAAATATTTATTAAAAAAAAATTATAAATATATTTTGAATGTTGTTCCCTCATTTAATAAATTATTAATTGTATTTGATATTGAATTTAAAAAAGATATTGAAATTTTAATTAAAAAATTAAAATCAATCAAAGATTATGATGAGATAGACTCAATTCAACATTTAATTTCCATATGTTATGATGAAGAGTATGCATTAGATTATAAAAATGTAGAAAATGCTTTTTCGATGGATTTTGATGAATTTATTAATTTCCATTCATCAACTATTTTTAATGTCTTTATGATAGGTTTTATGCCTGGTTTGCCTTTCTTAGGCTTATTGAGTGTTAATAAATCATTACCTAGACTAGAAAATCCAAGAATATCAATTCCTGCTGGTTCTGTTGGAGTTGTAGATAATCTAAGTGTTATTTATCCTAATCAAAGTTCTGGTGGTTGGAATTTGATAGGAAAGACAAGTTTTAATTTATTTAATAAACATACAAACAAGCCAACTCTTAATCCAGGAGATAGTGTGAAATTTAAAAGTATTACAAAAAAAGAATTTATTGAAAATGAAGAGTGAAACTAAAATAGAATTTTTAAGAGCTGGTTTAGTAACTTCCTTACAAGGAGAAAATATCAACAATCTTCAACATCTTGGAATAACTACAAGTGGACCTATGGATTATTTTCTTTCAAAAATTGGCAATCTAATTATGGAAAATAATGAGGATGATTTGACGTTTGAAATATGTAAATTTGGACCAATAATTAAAGTCATAGAAGGTAGTTTTATTTTTTTAATTTCTGGAAATATTAATTTTAAGATTATCAATAATTCTAATAGCCAAAAAGGAGAATGTTTTAAAAGTTACATCTTAAAAAAAGGAGACATATTAGAAATAAATCAGACCATAAACAGTAATTATGCCTATTTGATTTTTAAAGGTGAATTAAATGGTAACATATCTTCTGAATACAGAAGTACCATTGTTAGTTCTTCATTAGGATTAAACGATGGAAAGAAAATTAGTGATTTTGATAAATTTAACATTTTAAACATTTCTTTTTTTAGAAATAGATCACTACCTTTTTCACTTATTAATTTTTATGATAATAAAATTAGAGTTGTAAAAGGTCCGCAAATGAATTTTTTTAAAATATCTATAATAAAAAAATTTTTTTCAAAAAAATTCAAAATATCAAAAAATATTAATAGGGTAGGGATACGCCTTATTGAGAACCCTGTTAAACCAACAATCTCATCAAATATTGACTCTGAAGGCATTATTAAAGGCTCTATACAAGTGCCAGGAGATGGCAATCCAATAGTTCTAACATCAGAACATCCAACAATTGGTGGATATCCTAAAATAGCTACCATATTAATTGCTGATTTATTTAAACTTGTTCAACTTCAAGAGGGATCAGAATTTAACTTTAAAGAAGTAGAAATTAATGTTGGTGAAAATCTACATTTTGATTTTCTTAAGATAATTAAGTCCATTCCTAACAAAATTGTTTATTTATAGAAAAAAATCTATAGCAAATTATCTCTAATGAAATACTCAAATTACTTTAAAGAATATAACAAATCAATTTATGATTTATTAAATAATTTTGATACATCTTTAATTGATAAGTCAGTTGAATTAATTCTAGATTGCAAAAAAAATAATGGTAAAGTCTATATTGTAGGAAATGGAGGAAGTTCCTCCGTGGCAAGTCATGTTAGTGTAGATTTTGCTAAAGTAGCAAATGTTCCCTCAGATACTTTTAATAATGCTAATTTAATTACATGTTTTGCAAATGATTATGGCCATGATAACTGGGTAAAAGAGGCAATCAAAGCATATACAAACAAAAATGATATTCTAATTTTAATAAGTAGTAGTGGCACATCAAAAAATATTGTCAATGCAGCACAATATTGCAAGCAAAGTAAAATCCCACTTATTACTCTTAGTGGTTTTGAAGTTGATAATCCTTTATCTGAACTTGGCAATATAAATATTCATGTTCCTTCAAATAAATACAACTTTATAGAGATGGCTCATCATATTATTTTAGTTTCAATCGTTGATATTTTTGCTGAAAAATTATTCAAATAAATTAGGTTCCACAAAAAGTTTGATGAACTTTTTCATCCTCTGTTGGCCCTTTTTGAAAATCACTGATTATATCATTTGAATAGGGATCATTTAAATTTTCTATGAATTTAATCAATAAAGAGTAATTGCCATTTTCAGACTCATTTAATACTTTTTCGACTAAATGATTTCTTGGGATAATTCTTGGGTTATATTTATATTTTATTTTATCAAATTTTTTATTTATTTTCTTTCTATCTTCAAATTTTGAGATCCAATTTTTCATAAATTCATATTTGCTAATTTGATCATTATCAATTTCAATAAAAGTATTTGTAAAATCAAGTTTAAATACATGCATTAAGTCCAATAATTCAGTAATAAGTTTTCCATCATTTTCAGTATGATTATTAATTTGAAGCTTATTTTTCATCATTTCTAACCAACGTTCATGATATTTCTTTTCAAAAGATTTAAGCACATCTTCAATTTTTTTTATGGCTAATGATTGATCTTTATCAATTAGGTGCAATATTGTTTCAGCAAAACGAGCTAAATTCCATAGTGCTATTTTAGGCTGATTATTAAATGCATATCTCCCGTTTTGATCAATTGAACTGAAAACCTTTTTTGGGTTGTATTCATCTAGAAAAGCACATGGTCCGTAATCAATTGTTTCTCCACTAAGCGCCATATTATCTGTATTCATAACTCCATGAATAAAACCCACTCTCTGCCATTCAATTATTAAGTTAATTTGGTTTTCAACAATTGTTTTATAGAATTCAAGATACCTGTCTTTATGATCGTAAATCTCAGGTTGTAATCTTTTTATTGAATAATTAACTAATGCTTCAATATTATCACTTTCTTCACTCAAAGCTGCTAACTGAAAAGTACCAACTCTAATATGACTTTTAGCAACTCTCACTAAAATTCCACCTTCTTCAAAACCATTTCTAATTATTTTTTCTCCAGTTTTCAAAACAGCTAATGATCTAGTAGTTTTAATATTAAGATTATGCATTGCTTCACTTACAATGTACTCTCGAAGCATCGATTTTAATGTGCCTTTACCATCACCATTTCTAGAGTAGGGTGTTTTCCCAGATCCTTTTAATTGAATATCAAACCTTTTATTTTCTCTATTTATATGTTCACCCAGCAATGTAGCTCTACCGTCTCCTAAAATAGTAAAATGTCCAAATTGATGACCTGCATAAGCTTGTGAAAAACAATTATTATTATTATTTGTAATCGATTTTAAAAGCAGATCATTAAATTCACTTTTATTAATACTTAATTTTTCAACCAATTTTTCGTTTTGAAGAATTATTTTTAAATCATTAAATTTATTTGGTTTAGTTTTAGAAAAAAATATTTGTGGTAATTCTAAATATGAGTTATCAAAATTCCATTCTGATAACATTTTTATATTTTAATAAATTTTGAACAATAAAAACCTATAAACATAAAAATAACAAAAATAATTGATGGCACTTCTAGAAGGGCTAAGGAAGAAATTGCAGGACCTGGACACAATCCAACTAAACCCCAACCTGCACCAAATATCAATGATCCAATGATTAATTTTTTATCTATTTCTTTATTCGTTGGTAAATGAAGTTCTTTTGATAAAATTAAATTTTTATTCTTAGTTAAAACAAATAACATTGGAGCAGTAATAATTATGGCTCCTCCCATAACAAAAGCTAAGGAAGGATCCCAATTATTAAATAAATCTAAAAATCCTAAAACTTTATCAGGATTTGTCATGCTTGAAATAGTAAGTCCTAAACCAAATATTGAACCACTAATCAAAGCTAGAATGTTTTTCATTAATTTAATCCTAATATATTCATTAAATATACAACTATAACTCCTGAAAAAATAAAGGAAATGGTAGCTATAATAGATCGTACAGAAAATCTGCTAATTCCACAAACTCCATGACCACTAGTACAGCCCATCCCAATTTGTGTTCCTATTCCAACAAGAAGACCGCCTATTATTAAGATTAATGTATTATTATTTATTATATATGGGATATCTGAGGAAATAAAAACTTGATAAAATATTGGTCCTGAAATTAGTCCAATTAAAAAAAGTAAATTAGTTGCTCTATTTGTATTTTTAGTAAGAGCATTATTCGCAATTCCACTTACACCGGCCAGTCTGCCAGTTGAATAAAAGAATAAAACTACAGCTAATCCAATTACTATTCCGCCTATCAGAGCTGGAATTGGTGTAAAGTTTACAAAATCAATTTTCATATTTGAATTGGCATTTCTTTTTTAATCCATTCCTTAATGCCTCCAATAAGGTGGTATGAATTAAATATATCATATGATCTAATAACTTGGGTTGCAAGAGTAGATCTTTCACCAATAGCACAAAATAGGAGAAGATTTTTGTTAAATTTAGAAGAATTATATTTAATAGAGTCTAAGAAATCTTGAAAAGGAATATTTAATGAATTTTTAATTGTTCCAATCTTTTTAATTTCATTATTTTCTCTTAAATCGATTAATTGATATTCTGCACTTTTGATTTTATGATTAAATGCATCAACATCAAGACCATTAATTTTCTTCTGTCTTTCAAGATTAATTCCTAGTTGTTGATTTGCAGGTACAGCAACATCCATCATTTTAGGATTTGATAGATTTAAATTATTCATTATTTTTACATATTCTTCAGCTGAGTTAACTTGCAAACGTGGATTAAATTTTTTTTCTTCACCAATTGTGCTTACGGTATTTCCGTTATAATCATGTGCAGGATATAATAGTGTATTTTCAGGTAATTTTAGTAATCTCTCAAAAATAGAATTATAGGAATCATAAGGATCTCCATTTTGAAAGTCTGTTCTACCTGTTCCTCTAATTAGTAATGTATCACCCGAAAAAATTCTATCATTCATCATGAAACTAAATGAATCATCTGTATGACCAGGCGTGTACAAAGATTTTAATTCTAATTTTTCTAATTTGATAACTTCATTGTCTGCAACTCTCATTGAAACAACATCTGCTTTTGTTGCATCACCCATTATAGTGATACAGTTTGTTCTATCTCTAAGTTCTGCAATTCCAGATATATGATCAGCGTGTATATGCGTGTCAATTACTTTTACCAACTTCACGTCAAGTTGTTCTAATAATTTTATATAACTATCAACTTTTTCTAATACTGGATCAATTATTAATGCCTCACCACCAGCTCTTGATCCAATCAAATAAGTATAAGTTGAAGAAACTGAATCAAATAGTTGTCTGAATATCATTTAAATATTAATATAATATATTATGTCCTTTAACAATTTGTTATTAAATGAAATATTTTAGTCTTATTAAAGAAGCTTGGAGAGATTACGATTATTCAAGGAAAATATTAAGCATCACTGATATCAGTATAAAAGTTTCTACCAATCATGTTTATAGAATTATCCTCAAAGATGGATCTAAAATAATTGTTAAAATATCTGATTATGGTTATGTTTCAAACTTTTCAGAAGATCACTCTATTATCAATGCATTATCTATAAATCTTTCATACCCATTCGAAAATTTCTTAGCTAAATCTTTAACTAAAAATGGAAAATTATATATTTATGAAAAAAAAGTTAAGAACTCTCCTATTTGGGTAGTTTTTTATAATCCTATAAGAACTGATAAAAGACCAGCAAAAAAGCAAAGTCTTAAAAGTATTAAAAATTTGGGGAAAGAATTAGCTAATTTTCATTTAGCATGTAAAAATACTACTAAGATCTTACCAAGTAAGTCTAAAACTTTTCATGAAGATATAAAATTTATTAAGAAAAATATTTTTTCTAAAACATATTTTCACTTTGATAAAAGTCAAAAAATAGAAATTATTAAACATTGTGATATTTTTATAAAAAATACAAATAGGATTATAAATAAAAAAAATTTACTTCCTGTATTTATTGACTGGAATATTGGCAATTTTTCAGTTGATAAAAATTATAATTTTTTTAGCAGGTGGGATTATGATTGGTTCAGAATAGGTCATAGAACTTTGGATTTTTATTTTCTAAGTCGTGTTTGTTCTCAGCAGGGAGATTCGACATTATTTACTTACTCACCCCTCCCTTTAATGGAAAAAAGATTTATGCTTTTTCTTAAATCATATCATAAAATATACCCTCTTAAAAATGATGATTTCATATTAATTCCTGAAATGTACAGATTTTTTATTCTCAATTATGTGATCAAAGATGGTTTTAGATTTTTTAATAAAAATATAGCACAAAAATTAATTAAAGATTCAGTTAATCTTTATTTGCCTAATATTGATAAACTAGTAATCTCAAATAAAATTAAAGATTATGTCTTATCATGAAGGATAAAATTAGAACTCTAAGTGCCTCATGTTTATGCAATGGTGTTTCTATGAAAATTACAGGCGAATTTAGGCCTGTTATAAACTGTCATTGTATACAATGCACTAAAACTCATGGAAATTTTGCAGCTTACACTTCTGTCTTAGAGAGTAATATTGAATATAAATCCAAAAAAACATTAAAATGGTATAAATCATCAAAAATTGCAAAAAGAGGTTTTTGCAAAACTTGTGGTGCTAGTATTTTTTTTAAAAGATATGGTAGCAAAGGTGTATCAATATCAGCAGGGCTATTCAGAAATCCAAGTAAGCTTAAAACAAAATCCCATATCTACATAAAGAATAAAAGAGATTATTATGAAATTAAAGATGATTTACCAAAATTTAATAAATACAAATAATTAATGGTTAATATTAATTCAATTGTTGATTTTTCAAATCATCCTATAGATGATTCACAATATATATATAAATGTAATTCTTACATAAAAGAAAATTCAATATTGGTTTTGGAAAATTTTTTATTGAATAGCAGTTTAAATAAAATTTTAAATGAGGCCAAATTATTAGAAAAAGAAGCTTTTTATTGTCAGCAAAAGCATACAATTTTATTAAAAAAACAATCGTCTGATTATGATCAAGACGACCCTTTAAATATTTTAATGACTAGTGATAAAGGTTGCGTCCCTCATGATTTAATTGAGAAAAATTCGGATTTAAATATTTTATATCAATCAGATATTTTTAAAAATTTTATTATAAAAGTTTTAGATCTTGAAAAAATTTATCCATATGTTGATAAATTATCTTCAGTTAATTTAAATTATTATCAAAAAGGTCAACAACTTGGATGGCATTTTGATAATGCATCTTTTGCAATAACACTTATGATTCAGTCAGCTCCAGAAGGGGGTGAGTTTGAATATATATCAGAGGGAAGAGACTCAAATAAAGACTTTATAGATAAAGATACTATTTCAAAGATTATTTCAGGTTCAGAAAAACCAAATAAACTTAATGCAAATGATGGCACATTGATATTATTTTATGGAAGAAATTATCTCCATCGAGTAACACCGGTTGAAAGTGAAATACCAAGAATACTTGTTACTCTAAATTATAATGAAGAGAATAATGTTGAACTCTCTGAAAATGCCAGGCTTACTTTTTTTGGTAGAGTATAATTTTATTAACAATTTTTATCATTTACTGATCAATTGAAATTTATTTTTTATCTTTTTTATGAAATTTATATTTTTAAATATAATTAAATTATGAATTTATTAGAACGTTTAGATAAAGGCCCCATAATTTGTGCTGAAGGTTATTTGTTTGCAATGGAAAGAAGAGGGTATCTTTCTGCAGGTGCATTTGTTCCTGAAGTAGTAATAGAACATCCTGAAGTTGTAACTCAATTACACCGAGAGTTTATACGTGCTGGAAGTGATGTTGTACAAGCTTTTACATATTATGGACATAGAGAAAAACTTCGAATTATAGGTAAGGAACATTTATTAGAACAGCTTCAAAAAGATGCATTACAAATAGCTAAAGATGCAGCGAATGAATTCAAAGAATTAGATTTGATGGTCTGTGGAGATGTGGCAAATACAAATGTTTATGATCCAAATGATCAATCTTCAATTAAGAAATGTCAACAAATGTATGAAGAACAAATTTTGTGGGCAAAAGAAGCTGGTGTGGATTTTGTTATTGCAGAAACAATTAATTGGGTTGAAGAAATGAAAATAGCACTACAAGCTATTAAAAGAGAAAACATGATAGCAGTTACAAACTTTGCAATACCTAGAGGTGATATGACAAGAGATGGTTATACTCCTGCTGAAGCTTGTAAAATGATGGAAGATCTTGGGGCAGATGTTGTCGGCTTAAATTGTTATAGAGGTCCCAAAATGACCATGAAATTTCTTGATGAAATAAGAACTAATGTTTCATGTCATGTATCTGCATTGCCTGTACCTTATCGAACAACTGAAAATGAGCCAGGTTTTTTAAATATAAGTGATCATGGTTGTGATTGTATACCTGGTAACAACGCTTTTCCAGTTGCTCTGGATAACTTGTATTGTAACCGTTATGAAATGGCAGAATTTGCAAAAGAATGTATGCAAAAAAAAGTTAACTTTATTGGCATTTGTTGTGGAGCTGAAGCTCATCATGTGAGAGAAATGTCCATATCCGTTGGTAAAGAACCTATCTCAATGAAATATATTCCTGACATGAGCAAGCATTTCCATCATGGTTCTGATAAAACATTGAAAGACATTAATAAAAAAATTACTTATTGATTATAATTATAGAAAAATAATTGTTTATCTTTAACTTTAAAATTATTAATTATTTCTTTGACTTCATTTGTTTTAAACCACTCAAAATATTTTTTTGCATTAATAAAATTTAAATTTTTATTAAGATCTGGATTAACTAGAATTATTCCATACTGATTAAATAGAGGAGGGAGATTTTCACAAACAATTTTTAGATTATTTTTGTAATTAAAAGCTATCCACGTACTTCTATCTGACAAAGAATAACCTTTTTTTTCATTAGCAATTAACAGTGTGCTACCCATTCCTTGACCAACACTGAAATACCATTGAAATTTTTCATCGATTTTGAGTTTAGCTTGTAACCACATTTCCAATTCTTTTCTATGAGTTCCACTATCATCTCCTCTAGAAATGAATAAAAATTTTTTATCATGTATTTCTTTTAATTTATTCTCAACTGATGAACATTTTCTATTATCTTCTTTAGGTCCAACTAAAATATAATCGTTATACATGATTTCCTTTCTTTCCAATCCGAACCCATCTTTCATAAATTCTAATTCTGAAGGTTCATGATGAACAAGTAAAATTTCAGCATTTCCGTCCTTTGCCGTTCGAATAGCTTGACCTGTACCTAAAGATAATACCTGAACTCTAATTTTATATTTATCATAAAATGCATTATTTAGTGCATCTAGTAGACCTGTATCATAAGTCGACGTTGTGCTAGCTACAATTATTTTATTTTCAGCATAAACAGTGCTTGCAAAAATAGTTAGAACTATAATTTTTATAATTATTATTAAAAAATTATTTTTCATTTTAAGGTGTTTTTAAAGTGTAAGAGGCCCACAATGAATGCCATTTAGCGTATTTATCCTTCTTTTTATTGCTACCTTTTATAATAACTACGCTATCAATTAAATATCTTGTATTTCTTTTAAAGTTGTATTCAATATATCCTTGTTCGTTAGTTTTTAAATAATCTACGTTGACCTTATCATCTCTAATGCTCATAATTGCAATTTGATGATCTATTAGAATATTATTTTTATATTCTAATAAAATTCTTTTATTTTTTGTTAATTCTAATAGCGGATTATCTAAAAAAATTAACTCCAATTCCATTCCAGTATCGACATCTGAACCTTCATAATTATCAATCGAGACAATTGATTTTGCATATCGTTTATAACTTTCTACAAAATTCAGTGGGTAGTTATTATTTTGGTGTTCTTTTGCCAAACTTGGATAACCTTTTTTTCTTGAAAATATATCAAATTTTAAGAGGCCTTCATAATCAACATAATTCATTGCAGAAATTACTTGAAGAACATTTAATCCTGTAAAACCTTTTATTTTATTTAAAGCTGGTAAATCACCTAATCTTCCTTTGAGTTTTATTTTTTTATTTCCAGAATACAAATTTGATATTTCATACTCTTTTTTGGAGTAAGGTAATTGCGAACCTTTGAAATTTTCTCCAATTAATAATTTTGCACTGATTTGATTATCATTTTTTAAATGATATTTTATTGGATCAATCCAAAATTCATGACTATATACGTTTTTAAATATTGAAGTTATAATTAATATTAATAATAAATCTTTTAATATTTTTTTCATTTATGGATACTTTAATCAAATTTTCAAAAATAATAAAATTAATTATATTTTTTTATTTTTTTAGTTTTTTAACGTTATTTTCTATAGGCGCAATTTCACACGAGATTAGGCCTTCAATTGCTGATTATAAAATTGAAGAAAATATTTTATATTTTGATATACGACTAAATGCAGAATTAATCCTGTCCGGTATAAATGCTTCCAATATTACAGATACCAATTCATCTCCATTAAGTGCAACTTATGATGATTTAAGGTCGTTAACTAGAGAAAATCTTAAAATATTACTAATAGAATCATGGGATGACATTCAGTCAAAAATAAATTTAAATATAAATGAAGTATCTACAAAATTTGAACTCGTAGATATAAACATTGAAGCTAATAGAGATTTTGAAATTTCTAGAGACTCTATCTTATATCTTAAATATGAACTTGATGAAGATGACGAGTTCTTGACGTTTAAATGGAGTGAAAAATATGGTCCAATTATTATAAGAGAAATTAATGAATTAAAAAAAGAAGATGACTTATATACTGAGTATTTACAAGCGGGATTACAAACCGATAAAATTTTTATTAAAAATGAAAATACGCAATCAATTTTTAAAAGTATAATTAATTATTTTATTCTTGGTATCCAACATATCATTCCAAAGGGATTGGATCATATATTATTCATTGTTGGTTTATTTTTCTTTTCTGTAACTTTAAGACCCTTATTAATTCAGGTCACTATGTTTACAATAGCGCATTCAATTACATTAATATTTGTCTCTGTATCATATATTAATTTAAATCCATTAATAGTTGAGCCCATTATTGCTCTTTCTATAGCTTATGTTGGCATAGAAAATATTTTTAAACAATATGTTAAAGAATATTTGAGATATATAATCATTTTCTTTTTTGGTTTATTACATGGGCTCGGATTTGCTCTTGTCTTAAGTGATATTGGTTACCAAAGCTCAAAATTAATATTAAACTTAATTTCTTTCAACTTGGGTATTGAGGCAGCTCAAATATTTATAATATTGTTTCTATATATTCTTTTGGGTATCAAGTTTTCAAACAAAAAATATTACAGATATATATTTCAAGTTCCTGTATCCCTTTTTATAGCTTTAGTAGGAATATATTGGTTTTTTGAAAGAATAAATATGCCCATATTTTAATATGGGCATAAGAATTAAGGAGGTAAGTAGACTTTAATTAATTCGACTTAATAAATTTTCAATGGGTGAACTAAATAAAAATACCAATTTTCTTTAAAAAATAGGAAAAAATAAAATAAATCATAGCTGTTCCTATTATTGATATTATTAGTGAAAATGCAAAATTTTGCTTATATTTTAGCAAAACTGGCAAAATAATAAAAAATGCAAAAGAAGGTATGGTGAGTAAAATTGTGCCATATGATAAGTCAATAACCTTTTGATAATCTTTTGTATCTACATAAAGCCAAGTAAAAGCTAAAATGGATGTTAGGGGGATGGAAATTATAATTGCGGCTATAAAAGTAGATTTTTTAGCAACCTCAGATACAATCACAATTACAAAAGCTGTAATTATTAATTTTGTTAAATAATATATCATCCTTAAAGACTAATCTAATTTGTTTAATAAATAAATAGATACAATAACGATAATACCTCCCAACATAATTATGATAGTAGGAATTTCCCCAAACAAGAACATTGTTTGCAATATTCCAAAGATTGGGAATAAGGAATAAAATGGAAAAATTTTTTGAACTGTGTAAGTTTTATACAAATAAAAGATAGACATATGTGCAATAATTGAAATAAATATTGCCGAGTGAAGGATCAGTAACCAAGAATTTAACTCTATTGAGATAATGTTATCTTTTGGATTACCTTCAAACATCATTGAAAAAATTAAAAGCAAAATGAAACCGATTAAAGCCATAAAAGCATTAGTATAAATAACATCCAATTCTTTCAAATATCGAGAAAATACTTGAGAACCCCCATAAAAAAAAGACATCATTGTGACAAGTCCTAGGGCTAATTTTTCATTTGTTAGTTCTGGATCAAATCCGATCAAAAATACACCAAAAAAACTTGAAAAAATTAAAATCCATTTTTTAATATTCACTTTTTCCTTTAAAAAAATTGAACTTAATAAAATACCAAAAGGTATTGATAATTGTGCACCAATTATAGTTGGGGCTAAAATGTCTGCTACGTAAATA
>CACIRR010000002.1 GCA_902589095.1 uncultured Alphaproteobacteria bacterium
ATCCTGGAATCTACTTAATTGATATTGCTAACAAAATTAAAAAAATAGATGGAGATAAATGGAGGAATAAAGATACCAATGAAAGAGAGGAATATTTTAAAGATTTTGCTGTAACATACTTAATAGAATTTATTCAAAATGATCTTCAACTTTTAAATATACACTTTGATAAATTTACTTTTGAGAAAGATATAGTATCAAATCAAATAATAAATGAATTATTCAAAATATTGAATGAAAAAAAACTGCTTTACAAAGGAAAGTTAGAAAAACCAAAAGGTGAAGACTCTGATGATTGGGAGCCTAGAGAGCAATTGTTATTTAAATCATCTGATATCTTTGATCATCAAGATAGAGCACTTCAAAAATCAAATGGTGAGTGGACTTATTTTGCAAATGATGCAGCTTATCATTTAGATAAATACAAAAGAAAATTTGATAAGCTTATTAATATCTGGGGTGCTGATCATATAGGGTACATTCCAAGAATGAGATCAATATTAAAAACTATTTCAGCTTCAGATGATTATCTTGAAATTTTAACATGTCAGATTGTGAGATTAATCAAAAATAATGAGATTTTAAAAATGTCAAAAAGAGAAGGAAATTTCATTACTTTAAAAGAAGTTTACGATCAAGTTGGTAAAGATCCTCTTAGATATTTTATGATTTCAACAAAAAGTGAAACATCAATGGATTTTGATTTAAATAAAGTTTTAGAAAAAAATAAAGATAATCCAGTATTTTATTGTCAATATGCCTATGCAAGAGCATCATCAGTTATAAACAAGGCTAGTAGTTTAGGAATAAATTTAGAATCATTTGACAAATATAATCAAGCTACAAATAATTTAACTAAAGATGAAATTGAAATAATTTTAAAATTACTTTCTTATCCTTATATTTTACAACAAGCTTCAAACTATAG
Source organism: uncultured Alphaproteobacteria bacterium (assembly GCA_902589095.1). Taxonomy (GTDB): domain Bacteria; phylum Pseudomonadota; class Alphaproteobacteria; order HIMB59; genus CACPNW01. The sequence goes on from CACIRR010000002.1 coordinate 929, forward strand.
AGAACCTCACAGATTAACAAATTTTATAGAAGATATATCAACTTTATTTCATTCTTTTTGGAATAAAGGAAAAGAGAATGAGTCTCTTAGGTTTATAGATAATCAAGATATAATTAAAACACAATCAAAATTATTATGGTTGCATTCAATGAGAATAGTTTTTGAAAATGTTTTTAAAATTATAGGTATTGATTTTCACGAAACCATGTGATGATTGCAAGAAAAATTTTCCAAAGAAAAAAATCTAAAATAAAATTTATTATTATTACTTTAGTACTCTTATTTATTATAATGACTGTTTATTATTTCTTTGTGGATAATAGAGATGAATTTGTAATTATACCTGAAAACAAAAAACCTTTTTATATAATACCAGAGGATCGAGGAGGCCAGAAGGTTGAAAATCTTGACAAAAAAAGTTTGAATTTAAAATCTATAGAGTCAATTAATGAAAATATTAATTTCCCAGATGATTTACTTTATAGCATACAATTTTTTTCAGATACTAAATATGAAAATGTGAGTAATTATCTTAAAAAAATTATCAACTCAAAGGAAACTATATATCAAATAGATGATTTTTATATTTTGGGATTAAGTACAGAAATAGGTATTGATTATTTTTTAATTTATAAAAATTTTGATACTAGGGAAGAGGCACAATACTATTGCTCAAATTATCTTTCTAAAATTGAAAATTGTCTAATAGTTGATACTACTAAATTTTAAATTAGCCAGAATCATATTAAATAACTATAGTTAATTATGCTGAATATAAACGGTGAATTAAATGAAATAAATTCGTCTAAGCAATTTAATATAACTCTTAATTCGTATGAGGGGCCAATTGATTTATTGCTAGATCTGGCTCGGAAGCAAAAAGTTGATTTATCTGAAATTTCTATACTAGAATTAGCTGAGCAATACATTAATTTCATTAACCAGTATCAGGATATACATTTAGAGATTGCTGCAGACTACCTTGTAATGGCTGCATGGCTTACTTATTTGAAATCAAGACTTCTTCTTCCAAAAGAAGAAAAGTCCGAAGATCATACTCCAGAGGAATTAGAAGAAGCTCTTAAATATCAACTTCAACGATTAGAAGCTTTTCAGTCTGTTTCAAAAAAACTATATTCAAAACCCCTTATAGGGCGAGATGTTTTTTATGGTGGGTCAGCTGAAGGAGTGAAAGTTAAATATACTATAAGCTATTCTTCAAATCTATTTGATTTATTGCGTGCTTATTCTAGCATTATTCAAAAAGGTGATAATATTAGTCATTTAACAATTGCTTATTCTGAATTGTATTCTGTAGATAATGCAATACAAAGATTAAAAAATATTTTTGGAAATGTAACAGAGTGGACAAATTTATTAAAACTAATTCCAAAATTTAATGAAAAAAAAATCATAAATAAGTCTATATTGTCATCTAATTTTGTTGCATCTTTAGAATTAGCAAAAAATGGTTTTATAGAAGTAAAACAGAACGAGTCATTTGGTAATATTTTTGTAAAGTTGAAACAACTATGAGTACTAATAGAGATAGCAAAATATTAGAAGCAATTTTATTTGCCTCCGGATCACCAGTTTTAGAGGAAGACCTAAAAGATAAAATGATCAATAAGAAGGAATTTAAAAAAGAAATTGAAAGTCTAAAAGAATTTTATCAAAATAGAGGTATTAATTTAATTAAAACTGGAAATAAGTGGTCTTTTAGAACTGCGGAGTCAATCAAAGACGATCTTACAATTTTTAAAACACAAAAAAGAAAACTATCTAGAGCCGCAATAGAAACATTATCAATAATTGCTTACCAACAACCTATAACTAGATCTGAAATTGAAAATATTCGCGGTGTTCAAATGGGTAGAGGTTCAATTGATCATCTCATGGAAATAGGATGGATTAAACCATCCGGAAGAAAAAATATACCAGGTAAACCCGCTCTATGGGTAACAACAGAATTGTTTATGGAGCATTTTGGAATTGAAAATATTTCTGATTTACCAAGTAAAGAAGAGCTTAAAGCTAGTGGATTTTTAGAGAAAAGATCAGCAATAGCTAAAATTACAGATATTGCTGGTAAAAATGAATTCCTAGAAGACAAAGAAGTTGACGATGAAGAAACTCTTGAGGACTTTATTCCAGAAGAAAGTGCTAAATAATTTGAGAAATCTCTAGTTTTCTATCTTAAAATTATATTTATTGAGTTTTACTTTTATAAATTATACGTTAAGAGCATTCTTAAAAGGAGATAATTTATGACACCAAGTATTTGGCAACTTCTAATTGTTTTAGTCATCGTGTTATTATTATTTGGAAGAGGTAAAATACCTCAGCTCATGGGTGATATGGCGAAAGGAATTAAATCTTTTAAAAAAGGTATGAGCGATGATGATAAAAAAGAAGATAAAAATATAGAGAATAATTCTGATAGTGAAAAGTAATTATGCTTACTTTTGGCTGGGGTGAAATTCTTCTAGTTTTTATTGTCGTAATAGTAGTCGTTGGACCAAAAGATCTACCTAAATTAATTAAACAATTATCTTCTTTTACCAAATCGTTAAAAAAACTTTCTAAAGAATTCAAATCTTCTTTAAACGAAATTGCTGACCATGAAGATTTTAAGGAAGTTAAATCTTCCATAAAAGAAGTTCATAAAATTAAAGATGATATTGATGTAAAAGGTAAACTTAAATCCGAAATAAACTCAATAAAGGAAACTAGTGATATCATCGATAAGGAAGTAAAAGATTTGAAAAATATTAGCAACAAATGAGTAAAGAAAATCAATTAGAGGAAATGTCATTAATTGATCATTTAACTGAGTTGCGTAAAAGACTTTTATGGAGTTTTGTATACGTCATTATAATTTTTCTTATTTGTTTTTATTTTGCTAGTGATTTATTTTATTTTCTTGCCAAACCTCTAGTTAACTTATTGCAAGTAGATAAAGGGCAAGGATTTATCTATACCGCTTTGCAAGAAGCTTTTTTTACTGAATTAAAAATTGCTTTCTTTTTTGCACTATTTTTTGCGTTCCCCTTAATTGCAATTCAAATATGGAAATTTATTGCCCCTGGCCTCTATCGAAATGAAAAAAACGCTTTTTTACCATTTCTAGTAGCCACTCCCATTTTGTTTTTTGCTGGTGGAGCTATGGTGTATTACTTAATTGCACCTCTTGCTTGGAATTTTTTTCTTTCTTACCAAAATATGAGTAGTTCAGGTGTCCCTATTAGATTGGAAGCTAAAATGGGTGAGTATTTATCTTTAATGATGAGATTTATCTTTGCTTTTGGATTAGCATTTCAATTGCCTGTTGTTCTAGGCCTGATGGCAAAAGTCGGAATTGTTAATTATCAATCTTTAAAAAAATTTAGGAAATATGCAATTGTAATTGCTTTTTTATCTGCTGCTTTTTTAACTCCACCAGATCCTTTTAGTCAAATTAGTCTCGCATTACCGATAATATTACTTTATGAAGTTTCTATTTATATTGCTAAAATAATTCAAAAAAACAAACAAGAAGAGTAATGCATAATATAAATTATATTAGAGAAAACCCTGTAGAGTTTGATAATTTCATGAAATCTAGAGGTGAAAAATCTGTTTCTCAAAAAATTATAGATCTAGATAAGGAAAAAAGAGAAGCTCAAACAGCTTTACAAAATCTATTATCGGAAAGAAATCAATTGTCCAAAAATATAGGTAAATTGAAAGGTGAAAAAAAAGATGCCTCTCAAGAAATGGTGCAAGTTGATGAATTAAAAAATAAGATCAATGCTCTAAAAGAATTAGAAGTTATTAAAAATGATGAGTTGTCAGCAATTTTAAGTAGACTTCCTAACATACCAGACTCTAGTACTCCAATAGGAGCTAATGAAGAAGAAAATGTATTCTATAGAGATTGGGGAGATAAACCATCTTTTGATTTTGATCCAAAACAACATTTTGAGATTGGTGAAAATGCTAATTTAATGAATTTTGAGACTGCAACCAAATTATCTGGTTCTAGGTTTGTTATTTTAAAAGGTCAGCTTTCAAAATTAGAAAGAGCAATAGCAAATTTTATGATAGATAAACATACATCAGAAAACGGTTATGTTGAATTGCATGTACCTTATTTGGTAAAAGCAGATACATTATACGGAACTGGTCAACTGCCAAAATTTGCAGATGATTTATTCACTGCAGGTGATGATCATTGGCTAATACCAACTGCAGAAATACCCCTTACAGCCCTACATAGTAATGAAATATTAAATATAAACCAACTTCCAATGAGAGTTACATCTTACACCCCTTGTTTCAGATCTGAAGCAGGCGCAGCTGGAAAAGACACAAGAGGAATGCTTAGGCAACACCAGTTTACTAAAGTTGAACTTGTGTCACTAGTTGAGCCCGAACATTCAAAAGATGAATTAGAAAGAATGCTTAGCTGTGCAGAGGGTATACTTCAAGATTTGAATCTTCATTATAGAGTTATGACTTTATGCACTGGTGATATGGGTTTCAATGCCAATAAAACATATGATATTGAAGTTTGGTTGCCAGGCGAAAATAAATATCGAGAAATCTCAAGTTGCTCAAATTGTGGGGACTTTCAAGCACGAAGAATGAATACTAGATACAAAAAAGATGAAAAAAATATACATATACATACATTAAATGGATCAGGATTGGCTGTAGGAAGAACTTTAATAGCTATACTTGAAAATTATCAAATTGCTGATGGAAACGTTAAAATTCCTGATGCCCTTAAAAAATATTTTGATAATCAAGATACTTTATTTTAGTGTTAGATGTTAAGAAAATTAGGTTAATTCTAGAATTAAGAGAGTCCGGTATAGCTGACTCGAATATTTTATCAGCAATAGAAAAAATACCTAGGGAAAAATTTATACCCTATAATTTTCGAAACCAAGCTTATGATAATATTGCATTACCGATTGGCGATAACCAAACTATTAGCCAACCATTTGTTGTTGCAAAAATGACCCAACTATTGGAAGTTCAACCAAAATTTAAAATATTAGAGATTGGAACAGGAAGCGGTTATCAGAGTGCAGTACTGTCAAAATTAGTAAGAAGAGTTTACACTATAGAAAGAATTAAAAGTTTACTTATTAAAGCTGAAAAAGTTTTTGAAGAACTAAAAATATCAAATATTGTATCAAAATACGCAGATGGTAATCTTGGTTGGAAAGAACAAATTCCATTTGATAGAATTATAATAACAGCTGCAACTCCATTTATATCCAAGGAAATAGAATCACAAATTAATGAAGGTGGAATTATTGTTGCGCCAATGATTATGAAAAATAAACAGGTAATCGTTAAGTATAAAAAAATTGGAAATAAATTGGAGTCACAAATTTATGATGATGTACTTTTTGTTCCTAATTTATCAGGCACAGAATAAGTTATAAATTAAGAATACTCCTATATTTTTTATTACAAAAATAGAAGTACGACAAACCTATCGACCAATGCATAAAAGCTATTGAATAAAACATTAGCGTATAACTCTCACCAAATTGATAAAAAATTATTGATATCATAACTAATGGAATAAGAACAAATCTCATAATTGCCATATACATTACAATGATTGCTTTTTTTAATCCTTGAAAAGTTGCATTTCCAATAAAAAAGAAAGGGAACGCAGGAAACATTAATGCTGAAATCTTAAGATAATTAGAGCCAAATTTTATAACTTCCTTGTTTTCTGTAAATAAACTCATTGCTATTTCTGATGTAATAAAAATTATTATGCCTAGAATTGATAATATTGTTACTGCGACCCCAATAGCTTTTTTATATGTTTCCAAAACACGAGTAAATTGTTTTGCACCAAAATTTTGACCAACTATTGATACTGTGGCTGTGCTTAGACCTAGCAAAGGTAAAAAAAATAATTGCTCATATCTACCTGCTGCAGTGTAACCTGCAATTGCATCGACTCCAAAAAAACCCACAAAAAAAATTAAAATATATGAACCAACTGCAATCATCATCATGCCAATAGAAGCTGGAATACCCTGAGATAATATATTTTTAATAATTTCAATATTCGGAATAATTGTAATTTTTACATAATTATAAATTACAGTTTTAGACAATTTTCTATAAAGATAAAAAATTCCAACAAATTGAGATATTATTGTAGCGTAGGCAATGCCATCAATTCCTAAGGGTGAAAATAGTTGATAATTAAAAAATTTTCCCGAAATTAGTATTGGATTAAGTGCTATATTTAAAAAAAAACTAAAGATTAAAACATTTCTATAGCTTTTTGTGTCTCCTTGTGCGCTCAAAGATGAGTTAATTGACATTAATATAAAGATGAAAATCGAGCCAAAGAAAATGATATTTATATATCTCAAGGATAAATCCAATGTTATCAAATCTTTGTTCATGAATTGAATAAGTGACGGACTAAAATATATACCAATGCACGTAACAATTAATGCTACTAAAATTGAAAGCAAAAAAGACTGCGTGAAAATCTTTCCCGAATTATATAAATTATCTTCACCTATGCTATTCGCTATTAAAGAAGTTGTTCCAATACTTAAACCTACACCTAAAGCTATGATTATGAAATAAATTGGAAATATTTGTCCAATTGCTGCGAGAGCCTCATCGGAAATCATTTTACCTGCAAAGATTGAGTCTACAACTGAATATAAATTTTGAAATATAGTTCCAATAGAGGAGGGAATTGCTATTTTTATAAATAACGAATAAATACTATCATTTTTTAAATTAATATTATGACTTTTAGACATTATATTTTTTGAATTTTTGGTTTTATATTACAATATTCATCTTTTAAAAGATGATACAGTTCCTTAACACATTCTTTCATTAATTTTATTAGGTACGGTGACCCATCAAATAATATAATGCCTGATCCTTTCATCCCAACTTCTTCATCATATTTTTTCACTGGTAATTCAATTCTAGTTATTCTATTCGATCCAATTTTTCTTATATTTTCAATAAATAGGTCATTGTTTTCAATATTCAAAACTGGGTACCAAATTATTGCTGTCAAATTTTCAAATTTTGCATTTAGTGTTCTTAGAGTATTCAAAACTTTATCAAAATCATCTTTTATTTCATAAGATGGGTCAATTAATACCAGGGTTTTTTTCTTTTCATTTACTTTATTAACAAACTCAAAACCATCCTTATTGAATATTTTTGCATTTAGATTCTTCGATAAATTTTTCCTCAATAATTTAAATTCATTATTGTGAAGCTCATAACATAATATTTGGTCTAGATTGTCAGCTAGATGACTCATAATTAATGGAGATCCAGGATAAAATAATAATTTTTTACATTTATTTATATTTCTTAAAACTTTTAAATAATAATTTATTGATTGATTTTCGAATTTGTAATTTTCTAATTTGGTTATTCCTCGATTATACTCTTTATTTTTTGACATATAATCACTTGCAAATTTATAAATCCCACTACCTGAGTGAGTGTCAACATAAGTGATTGATTTATGGTGTCTTTTTAGGCTAATGTAAGCCTGTATTAGACATATATGTTTTAATACATCAGCTTCATTTCCAGCATGATATCCATGTTTATAACTTAACATTTTATTTAACTTTTATAATATAGCTTGCAATTATTAGAATTATTGTTACTTACATCCTTAATTAATTACCGACGAGATTTATAGTTATATTTATTAATTAAAATACAAATCTTATTTCCCATACATTTTTAACAAAAGGAGACTACATGGCTACAGGTAAAATTAAATGGTTTAATCCAACTAAAGGTTACGGATTTATTGAAAACGACGCAGGTGGAAAAGATGTTTTTTTACATATTTCTGCTTTAGAGGAAGCTGGAATTGATCAGCTTCAAGAAGGTGAAGCTGTTTCATTTGAAATTGGTGAGAACAGAGGAAAAGAAAACGCTATTAACGTAAAAAAAGTATCATAATATTTGATTAAGATTTTAGAATGGGCTGGAGTTATAACAGCCATTTTGTATTCTTTATTTGTTGCTCTAAACATTGGCCTTGAGTTTTTGGGCTTTAGTTTATTGTTTATTTCAGCTATTTTGATTGGTGTTTGGGCTTATAAACTTGGACACAAAGGGATATTATTTTTACAAATTTTCTATGCTAGTGCTGGCATTATAGGAATGTATAGATGGTTTGGTTAAGAATAATTTTATTTTTTTTTATATTTGTATCCTCGGTAAATTCTTCAGAATTAAACCAGCAAGAAATTTCTTATTTTAAGATAATTGATTTAAATAATGATGGTTTTGTATCTGTAGAAGAGATTAATCAATCATTAGATATTATATTTCAGTTGATTGATGTTAACAAAGATCAATTAATTTCATTATCAGAATTAGAGGAGTTGAAAGAAATTATAGAAATGTTGCAATGAGTATTTGGGGAAGGTTATTAGGTGGTGCGGCTGGTTTTGCATTAGGTGGTCCAATTGGAGCAATATTGGGCGTAATGGCTGGAGGTGCATTTGATAGAAAAAAACAAAATACTTTTAATTTTTCTAAAATTTCTCAAGAACAAAAACAACAAATTTTTACAATAAGTTTTATTATATTAGCTGCAAAACTTGCAAAAAGTGATGGCCAAGTTACAGATGATGAAATTCGAGCCTTCAAAGAAAAATTTAATGTTCCTAAATCAGAACTTAATAAAGTAGGTAAAATTTTTAATGAGGCCAAAAAAGATGTTTATGGATATAAACAAATAGCCGATCAGGTAGGTCTAGTCTTTTCAAATAACAAAATATTACTTGAGGAGATGCTGAATAATTTATTTTTTATTGCCGCATCTGATGGCCAGATATCTCTAAAAGAAGTTGAATTGCTAAGATCAATATCCCAATCATTTTCATTTGATGAAAATACTTTTCAACGCATATTTCAAATGAATTTAAAAGATAATGCATCTGATCCCTATAGAGTTTTAGATGTTAGCAAAGATGACACTGACCAAGAAATTAGAAAAAAATGGATCCAATTAAATAAAGAGCACCATCCAGATAACTTGATTGCTAGAGGTATGCCTAAAGAATTTATTGAACAATCAAACAAGGAATTAGCTGCTATAAATCTAGCCTATGATAAAATAAAAGAAATTAGAGCAAAATCTTGATACCAAAAGAACTGTCCATTAATTCCGTAGAGCAAGTTTATAAAAACATTAAGCCCTTTATTAATGTTACACCTTTAATTAAAGCTAATAAAATAATTGATGAAACTTTTAAAACTAATATTTTTTTAAAATTTGAATGCTTTCAAAAAAGTGGATCATTTAAAGCAAGAGGAGCAACTAATAATATTCTATCTAGTGATAAAAAAGATCTTCAAAATGGAATTACTGCAGTAAGTGCAGGAAATCATGCAATAGCAGCTTCTTACGTATCAAATATTTTTAAACTTAAAAATAAAATTTTTCTTTATGAATCTGCAAATCCTTACAGAGTTAATATTTGTAAAAATTATGGAGCTAATATTTTATTTACAAATGCTAATAATGCTTTTGATGAAGTTAGGAATGCAGAAAAAGATGGTTATAAATTTATACATCCATTTGATGGCACATATACTTTGCAAGGATCAGCTACTTTAGGTTTAGAAATTGCAAATCAAATTAAAAATTTAAATACTACAATTGATAATATTTTTATTTCAGTTGGAGGAGGTGGTTTAGTAAGTGGTATAGGCTCAACTTTAAAACAAATTTTTCCTCATATTAATATTATAGGTGTTGAACCTATTGGTGCGAAAGGAATGACTGATAGTTTAAAAAAAAATGTACCACTAGAAAAAGTTGAAATTGATAGTATTGCTGATAGTTTATGCGCACCTCTACATATGCCATATTCATTTGATGTAGCAAGTAAAGTAATCGATCAAATGATTAATATATCTGATAAAGATATGATTGAATCAATGAAATTTGCTTTTAAGAATTTAAAATTATTTCTTGAACCTGCTTGTGTGGCTGGTTTTGCAGCTTTAAAAAAAATGAATTCTTCAAAATTTATTAATCAAAATACTCTAATTTTATTATGTGGTTCAAACATTGACACTCAATCTTGGAAACAAATGATTAAAACTTCTTAATAAATGTTTTCTTTTGTTTTATTACCAGAACTTTCTAACATTCATTAAAATATGATTACACGTAATAATAATATAAAAGCAATTGTATTAATAATAATAGGTATGTTTGTATTTTCTATACAAGATGCCCTAATCAAAATTATATCTGACTCAATAAACATTTATGTAATTTATTTAGTACGATCTATTGTAGGGTTGTTGGCTATTTTTGCTTACTGTAAATTTAAAAATATTAAAATTGTATTCAAAACTCATTATCCATTAATTAGTATTTTGAGAGTCACTGGATTTTTTCTAGGATTTAGCTTATATTATTTTTCATTATCAAAAATTTCTTTGCCTGAAGCCGTCACTCTTTTTTTTGTTAGTCCCTTTTTTGTTACAATTTTTTCTAAATTTATAATTGGAGAAAAGGTAGGTATCTACAGATGGTGCGCAATTTTAATTGGCTTTTTGGGTGTATATTTAGTTTTGAATCCTGATTTTAATGATTTTAACATTTACAGCTTATTTCCAATTTTATGTGCTTTTTTTTATGCGCTTACTGTTGTTATACAAAAAAAAACATCTGATAAGGATTCATTATTCACTCAAATAATTCACACTTATTTATCAGCTATATTATTTTCAATTATAATATATTTTGTAATACAAAATTTAACTTTTACCTCTTATCAAGTATCAGAATACAAATTTGTACTCATGAGTTGGGAAATACCTAGTTTATACTTTCTTTCAATACTCTTAATTATTGGATTTACAGGTGTTATTGGTTTCTTTTCTTTATTTGGAGCATATCGTATTGGCTCTCCATCAACTATTGCACCATATGAATATAGTTTAATTATTTGGTCAATTATTTTTGGTTACTTTATTTGGAATGATTATTTAACACTTACTGGTTTTGCTGGTTTGTCGTTAATATTAGTTGCAAGTTTTTTTACTTTGTTACGTGAGTACCAATTAAGTATAAAAGTGAATTTAGATAAACCATTAAGATAATTCTTAACAACTTATCAACAAACATATTCACAATAAAATTAAATTGATGTTTTTTTTGTTTGATAATTATTTTTTTACAAACTATATTTAAATTACTTATTACACGCAAAGGTAGTAAGCAAATTAAATAAGGGAAACTTTATTTAGTTTGTATCGGGAGGAAATGCACGATACATAAAAAAGACCTAGCTTGCTGGGTCTTTTTTTTTGTCAAAATTTAATTTTTTAATATAAAGCGTTTTTGTGTCTATTTTAAAATATGAAATAATTCTTGATTTGTTCTTAAACAAACTTATCCCAGACACTAAAAAATCCGTTTCTAAAGGTAATAAAATTTTTGGAGCTTTTATAATTAAAAAAGAAGATTTAAGTTTTACTATATCTGGGACAAATAATGAGAAAGAAAATCCGTTATTTCATGGGGAAATTTCAACAATTATTAATTTTTTTAAATCTAAAAATTTAAATCCAAAAGAATATTTATTCATAAGCTCTCATGAACCTTGCTCAATGTGTTTGTCAGCAATTACCTGGAGTGGCTTTGATAATTTTTACTATTTTTTTCCTTATTCTGATACAGAGTCTAGTTTTAATATCCCCCATGATTTAAAAATTTTAAATGAAGTTTTTAATATTAATAATGGTGAATATAATAATGATAATTATTACTGGAAAAGCCATTCAATTCTAGAATCTATTAATAAATCAAAAGATCCAGATAAAGAAAAGCTTTTAGAAAAAGCACAAAAAATTAGAGATCAGTACGAAAATTTATCAGAGCTTTATCAATCTTCTAAAAATTCAAATAACATCCCTCTAAATTAATTGAATATTATCAAAAATAAGTATAAATAACAATTAACGGGAGATACTGTTTATATACAGAGCCGAAGGAGCAACGACCCGGAAACTCTCAGGCAAAAAGGACCGTTAAAATAAAAATCTGGAAAAGAGATTATTCTCTACCGAAGGAGTAAAAACTCTCAGGTAAAAATACAGAGAGGGCTTAGACAGGAGAAATTTTGACTGAAGAAGCTCTACAAGATATTTATTTAAATAATTTTCACAAAAATAATAATGCTAAGTTTGTGCCTTTTGCAGGCTATCATATGCCAATAAATTATAAAAGCGGAATTATTAATGAACATATTCATGTCAGAACTCATTCAGGTCTCTTTGATGTTTCGCACATGGGGCAAATCTTAATTCCTTTAACTAACGTAAATATTCTTGCTTTAGAAGTTTATATTCCATTAGATATTAAGTTATTACAACCCAATAAGTGTCACTATTCATTTATTTTAAACTCACATGGGGGGGTTGTTGATGATATTATGTTATCAAAGATCAAAATTGAAGCTAAGGAATTTATTTACATTGTTTATAATGCATCAAGAAAAAAAGTTCTTAATGAAATATTTAAAAAAACAATTGTAAATTATAAAATTATTCAAGATAGATGTTTGATTGCCTTACAAGGTCCAGATTCATTTTCTGTGATTAGCTCAATACTAAACTTATCCTCTTCAATGAAATTTTTAGATATTGAAATATTAGAATATGAAAATACTAAAGTTTTTATTTCTCGATCTGGTTATACAGGTGAAGATGGTTTTGAAATATCTATATTAGACAATATTGCTGAAAATTTTGTTCAAAAAATTATACAAAATAAAAATACAATTTTATGTGGTTTAGGATGCAGAGACTCCCTTAGAATGGAGGCGGGCCTTAGTTTATATGGAAATGAATTAAATGAAGATATTAATCCAATACAAGCAGGTTTATCATGGGCTTTAGATAAAAGTAGACTTAAAGATAAAAACTTAAACTGTTTCCAAGCATTATCAGAAGAAATAAATACATCTCAATCCATCAAAAGAATTGGAATAAGTCCTGTAAATAAAAGTATGTTGCGCGCTCATATGACCTTGCATAATGAAAATAATGAAGAAATTGGAAAAATTACTAGTGGTTGTTATTCTCCAATTCTAAAAAAATCAATTGCCATAGGTTATATAAATAAAACTTTGGATATGTCAGAAAAATTATTTGTTAAAATTCGTGATAAACTAGAAGAAATTCAAATTGAGAAAATTCCATTTGTTAAAAAAAATTATAAAAAAGGAGATTAATATGTCTGAGAAAAAATATACCGAAGAACATGAATGGGTCAAATTAGAGGGTGATACAGCAATTGTAGGCATTACTGACCATGCTCAAGAAAGTTTAGGTGACATTGTTTTTGTTGATTTGCCAGCAGTTGGTAAAGAAGTAAAAGCAAAAGAAGAACTGTGCGTTATTGAGTCCGTTAAAGCTGCATCAGATATTTATTCACCGCTTGATGGTGAAGTATTAGAAGTAAATGAAAATCTCTCAAATGACGCATCAATTGTTAATCAAGATGCTGAGAACGAAGGATGGATTTTCAAATTAAAAGTTTCAGATATTGCTCAAGTTAATAATTTGATGACATTGGATCAGTACAAAGAATTTTTGGATAAATAATATGATCAATATAAATTCATTTGCAAGCAGACATATTGGACCACGAAATGACGATATTGCAGCAATGCTAAAAGCTGTTAACTGTGAAAGTCTTGATGAATTAATTAAAAAAACTGTTCCTGAGCATATTTTATTTACGGATAAGTTAAAATTAAAACCTGGCATGTCTGAAGATTTCAATAAAGTAAATATGCAGTTATTATCTTTAAAAAATAAATTTAAAAAAACTTATATTGGTCTTGGTTATCATAATACTATTACTCCTAGTGTAATTCTAAGAAATATTCTTGAAAATCCTGGGTGGTATACTGCATACACACCATATCAGCCTGAAGTGTCCCAAGGTCGCTTAGAAATGCTTATGAATTTTCAGCAAATGATTATTGATTTAACTGGCATGGATATTGCAAATGCATCATTATTAGATGAAAGTACTGCAGCAGCTGAAGCAATGATGATGGCCTATAAAATTAAAAAAAGTAAGCAACATACGTTTTGTATTCAAAATAGTTGCCATCCTCAAACTTTATCTGTTCTAAAAACAAGAGCCAATCCTCTTGGAATAAAAATTATTATTGGTCAACCTGATGAAGATACTTTTGGTTGTTTAATACAAAATCCTGATACTTACGGTGAGATAGAAAACCTAGATAAATTGATTTCAGATAATAAATCTAAGAGTATTATCAGTGTAGTTGCAGCTGACATTATGAGCATGGTTATAATGAAATCACCAGGATTTTATGATGCTGATATAGTTATAGGCAGTTCTCAACGATTTGGTGTCCCTATGGGATTTGGTGGTCCTCATGCAGCGTTTTTTGCAACAAAAGATGAATATAAAAGATTAATGCCAGGTCGATTAATCGGCGTGTCCGTTGATAGAAATAATAAAAGATCTTATCGAATGGCTCTTCAAACTCGCGAGCAACATATACGAAGAGAAAAAGCAACCAGTAATATTTGTACTGCGCAAGCTTTATTGGCAATTATTGCTGCAGCTTATGCTATTTATCATGGTCCTGAGAGATTAAAAAATATTGCTATAACTATTAATTACAATGCTCGATATCTTAAAAGATCATTAGAAAAATTAGGTTTTAATATTTTATCTCGTCGATATTTTGACACTCTAGTTATTGAAGATAATAAGGCTAAAGACTTGTTTAACAAATCAGTTGAGGAGGGTATTAACTTTAGATTAATAGATGACAAAACGCTCTCTTTGACAATTGATGAAACGACAACTCTTGAAGATATTGACAATTTGATCAACTTTTTCAATACTGAAAACAAAGCGTTGGATGCAAAGAATGTTGAAGAAAATCTTGATGTAATTTTTAAAGAAGATGATTTACTAAGAGATGATAAGATCTTAACGCACCCCATATTTAATATTTATCATTCTGAAACAGAAATGATGAGATATTTAAAAAAATTAGAAAATAAAGATATTGCACTTAACAGATCTATGATTCCTCTTGGGTCATGCACTATGAAGTTAAATGCTGCTTCAGAAATGCTGCCTATAACTCTTCCAGGATTTGCAAATGCTCACCCATTTTTAGAAAAACATCAAAGAGAAGGTTATAATCAAATGATTAGAGAGTTAATTTCGATGTTAAAAGATATAACTGGCTTTGATGCTATATCTTTACAACCCAATGCTGGTGCACAAGGAGAGTTTGCAGGATTACTTGCTATTAAAAAATATCATGAAGCTAATAAGCAAGGTGAAAGAAATATATGTTTGATACCTAATAGTGCTCATGGAACAAATCCAGCGAGTGCGCAAATGTGTGGTATGGAAGTTTCTATAGTAAAATGTGATAATTTAGGGAATGTTGATTTAAATCATTTGGATGAAAAAATTAAAGAAGCTGGTAATAAATTAGCAGCTCTAATGATTACCTATCCATCTACGCATGGGGTTTTTGAGGAGTCAATCTCAATTATCTGTGAAAAAATTCATAATGCAGGAGGCCAGGTTTACATGGATGGTGCTAACTTAAACGCCATGGTAGGAATTGCCAAACCGGGAAAATTTGGACCTGATGTTTCACATATGAATCTTCATAAAACTTTTTGTATTCCCCATGGTGGTGGAGGTCCTGGCATGGGGCCAATTGGTGTTAAATCACATCTAGAAAATTTTTTACCTGGCCATCCCATTGTTCAAAATGAACTAGGACTAACCAGTTTAGATGCAGTATCTGCAGCTCCGTGGGGCAGTCCTGCAATTTTACCAATTTCTTATTCTTATATTTCAATGATGGGCGACGAAGGTTTAAAACTTGCAACACAGGTAGCAATCCTAAATGCTAATTATGTTAAGGAAAAATTAAAAAAATATTTTCCACTTTTATATTCTGGCAAAAATGGAATGGTTGCTCATGAATGTATAATTGATATCAGGCCTATCAAAGAAGAGTTGAATATATCAGAAGAAGATATTGCTAAAAGACTTATTGATTATGGTTTTCATGCACCAACAATGTCTTTTCCTGTGCCTGGAACTTTAATGATTGAGCCAACAGAAAGTGAGTCGAAAGAAGAAATAGATAGATTTTGTACTGCAATGATATCTATTCATAGAGAAATTGAAAAAGTTCGTAATGGAACGTATGACTCTGAGGACAATCCAATAAAAAACTCACCTCATACAATAGAAGAAATTTCCTCTGATAATTGGGATCATAAATATTCAAGAACAGAAGCAGTGTTTCCTCACTCATATCTTTATAATAATAAATATTGGTCACCAGTTGCAAGAATTGATAATGTCTATGGTGACAGAAATCTTTTTTGTGTATGTCCACCTATTGAGGATTATGAAGACGTATCAAATGCCTAGCTAAATGATTTATTTAAATTTACTTTTAGTTTTCATTTGTATTGTATTTATTCATGAGTTTGGACACTATCTTTTTGCAAGAATTTTTAAAGCTGAAGTAACAGATTTTTCCATAGGCTTTGGTAAGCCAATATTTAAATTTACTGACAAAAATAATACAGTATGGAAAATTTCTCCTATACCTCTTGGAGGATATGTTAAAATTAAAGGTTTAGATTCTGTTTTTCAAAAAAGTTCAAATGAAGAACCAGGCTCTTTTCAATCTTTAAAGTTATATCAAAAGATATTAATTCTTCTTGCTGGTAGTATTTTTAATATATTTTCAGCTTGGATAGCTTTGTTTTGCATTTTCTTTTTTTTTGGTATTGCTACATTTGCCCCTATAATTGGAAACGTTCTAGATAATTCTCCTGCTAAACTGAATGATTTAAGAGTTAATGATATTATTATTTCTGTCAATGATAATGAAATTTTTGAATTTAGTGACATACCAATTGCTTTAGGAGACGCTGAAGAAATCTCAATTATTGTGCAGAGAAATTCTCAATTAATTGAAAAAAAATTTAAATTACAATTTAATGATGAGATAAACAGATATGTAATGGGAATTTCAAGTAATAATGACCCAATAATTTATAAATTTAATATTTCTAAATCTCTTCAGAATTCGTTCCAATTTATTCCAACTTATTATTCAGCTTCAATTAATTTCTTAAAGCAATCTTATGAAGACAATACATTGGGTGAGCAATTAGCTGGACCAGTTGGAATTGTTAAAATGGCTGATCAAATGATGTTAGATAAGGTTAGAGGGGTAATTTTTCTTTTTATTGTTATATCTTTATTCGTAGGTGTCTTTAACTTGTTACCAATTCCCCTTTTAGATGGTGGTCATATTGTTTATTTTGTAATAAGCAAAATCTTTTCCAATTCTCTACCAGAGTTAGTCACAAGAATTTATATCGCTACAGGTTTAACAATCATATCTTTTTTATTTATTTTTGTTACATTTAACGATATTTTTTATAAATAAATATTAACGAAATGAGTAATATGTCTAATTTTAATAAAGTTAAAACTTTTATGAATACCTATGGGCAGGAGGTTAAAGATAAGCCAGAGTTTCCTAATTCTAAAATAGTCCAGTTAAGAATTGACTTAATTCAAGAGGAATTAAACGAGCTAAAAGAAGCAATAAATGACAAGGATATTGTTGAGGTTGCAGATGCCTTAACTGATATTCTATATGTTACTTATGGAGCTGGTCATTCATTTGGTGTTGATTTAGATAGCTGTTTCGATGAGGTTCAACGATCTAATATGAGTAAATTAGGTGAAGATGGAAAGCCAATTTATAATGAGCATGGAAAAGTAATGAAAGGTCCTAATTATTTTGCACCAAATTTAAAAAGAACTATTGGATTAGATTAAATCTAAAGCCTTATTTAAGGCAATTTTCAAATCTTCTGGATCTTCAATACCTATTGATAACCTGACAAGAGAATCACTAATTCCTAAGTCTTCTCTAATGTTTTTTTCAATTGAGGCATGAGTCATAATAGCTGGATGCTCTATCAAACTTTCAACACCACCTAAACTTTCTGCCAATGTAAAAATATCTATGTTTTCTAAAAACTTAAGAGTGCCTTTTAAGTCTGAGTCTAACTCTACTGAGATAATCCCACCAAAACCTTTCATTTGCTTGCTTGCTATCTTGTGATTATTGTCTGTATCCAAACCAGGATATCTCACTTTTCTTATTTTTTTATGATTATTTAAAAACTCACTGATAATCATAGCATTCGAATTATGACGCTCCATCCTGACTGCAAGCGTTTTAATACTTCGAATGAGCATATAACAGTCAAAAGGTGAGGGTACGGATCCAACAGCATTTTGCAAATATTTAATTTTTTCTGATAAATGGGGATCATCTTTAATAATTACTGCACCACTTATTAAATCAGAATGACCTCCAAGATATTTAGTAGAAGAATGAACGACAACATCAGCGCCTAATTTTAATGGTTGCTGATTATATGGAGATGCAAAGGTATTATCACATACTATTTTTATATTTTCATTTGAAATTTCTGATTTTATTTTACTGATATCAACAATTTTAAGTAAAGGATTAGAGGGCGTTTCCAACCAAATCATTTTTGTGTTTTTTTGAATGAGACCAGGCCAATTATCTTCTTTATTAAAATCAGTATAAGTAACTTCAATATTTTGATTTACATTTTTCACCTTATCAAAAATCCTTCTAGTGCCGCCATAAACATCATCAGAACAAATGATATGAAATTCTTTTTCCATTGCATCTGTTAAGCAATTTATTGCTGCCATTCCTGATGAAAAAGCAAAAGCATCTTCTCCTTCTTCTATTTCAGCTAATAATTTTTCTAATATTTCTCTGGTAGGATTATTAGTTCTCGCATATTCATACTTAAAATCACCAGGACTTTTTTGTTTAAATGTTGATGATAAGTGTATTGGAGGCATTACAGCTCCTGTCTCTGTATCTTCTTTATGTCCGCTATGAATTACTTTGGTATTGAATAATTTATTTTTTTTACTCATATCTATAGCCAGTCTGGTAGAGGCAAGTTATTATCATTTAAAAATTTCTTGTTAAACATTTTATCATAATATTTGTTAGCATCATCACAAAGAATAGTAACAATAGTATTACCAGGTCCAAGTTCCTTTGCCATTTTAATAGCGCCCATTACGTTCACTCCAGAGCTAGTTCCAAGAAATAAACCTTCTGTTTTAATTAATTTATATAGCATCTCTAAACATTCTTTATCATCAACAAAATATGACATATCTACAGAACAATTTTCTAGATTTTTTGTGATTCTTGCCTGACCTATTCCTTCTGTAAAAGAAGGCTCACCTTTTTTTTCTAACTTACCTTGTGTGAAATAATTATACATCGAGGATCCTTGTGAGTCTGTGCAGGCAATTTTTATATTTTTATCTTTTGATTTTAGGCCCATTCCGACACCTGTTAAAGTTCCACCTGTGCCAATTGAACATGTAAAACCATTAATCTTTCCACTTGTTTGATTATATATTTCATTAGCTGTAGTTTTTTCATGAAACATATAATTTGCAGTATTTTCAAATTGTCCTGCCCAAAAAGTTTTAACACCTCTATCTTTTTCTATTTCTTTGGCCAGTCTCTCAGATACTCTTTGATAATTCCCAGGATCTGAAAAAGGTTTTGGGTCAACAAGATGCAGTTCTGCTCCCATGTTTCGTAATATATCTCTTTTTGATGGCACAGTTATGTTTGGCATGACTATTACGGTCTTATAGCCTCTCGCATTATTTACTAAAGTTAAACCTATACCTGTATTTCCAAAAGTTCCTTCAACACATATTCCATTGGGCTCTATTAAGTCATTTTTTTCAGCATCAAGGATAATTCCCAGTGCTGTTCTATCTTTGATGGATCCCCCAGGATTAAGAAACTCAGCTTTGCCATAAATTTCACATTTGGTGATTTCAGATGGATATTTGAGTTTTATAAGAGGGGTATTTCCAATTAAATCGACAATATTATTTGTTATCATTTATGTCTCTTACACCATATGGTTTAAAGCTAGTATCCGTATTTGTACTTATATTTTTAGCAGGATTGCCAACCATTGTTGCATTTGCAGGTACATCTTTTAAAACGACTGTATTAGCTCCAATTCTTGCACATTCACCAACAGTAATAGGTCCTAATATTTGTGCACTTGAGCCAACAATTACATTATCTAATAGTGTAGGGTGCCTTTTACTATTACGTTGGTTATCAGAATTTTCTGAAGGCGATATACCTCCTAAAGTGACTCCATGATAGAGTGTAACATCATTTCCTATTTCTGAACTTTCACCAATTACTACACCCATTCCATGATCAATAAACAAATTTTTCCCAATTTTGGCACCTGGATGTATTTCAATTCCTGTTAGAAAACGACTAAATTGAGATATTATTCTTGCAATGAGGTAAAATTTAAAATTCCAAATTTTATGAGCTAAATGATGAAAAAAAACAGCCTTAACACCTGGATAAGTTAAAATAATACTTAGTTTATCTCTGGCGGCAGGGTCTCTTTTAATGATTGATTCTAAGTAACTATTCATATTTATAAGTGCTAAGTAATGATTATTTTGGAATTTTCAATTAGTATGCATTCTGTGACCTATAAATTGATTTTTATGAATATTAATACTTTTTAACTAATGGAAAAATTTAGAGTTTATTATGAAGACACAGATGCATCTGGAAGAGTTTATCATGCAAATTATCTGAAATATTTAGAGAGAGGAAGATCAAATTTGATCTATCAATCGAAGTATAATCATCAAGAATTATTAAAAAAATTTAATATTATTTTTGTAGTTAAAAATTTAAACATCAATTATTTAAGACCAGCTTTTTTTGAAGATATTCTAGAAGTACAAACCTCTATAAATCAATTAAGTAGAGTTAAATTGAATTTTAATCAAAAAATATTTAGAAATACTGAATTACTTGTTGATGCTGAAGTAATTGTTATACCAGTTAATATAGAGGGTAAAATAATAAGATTAAATGAAGAGCTTTTTTCTTTTTTGAAAACAATTAGCTAATCATCTTTATTATTTTCACTATCTTTGATTGATCGTCCCCAGCAAATTATCGCAAAATAGATAGATGTTACAACCCAAAGAATAAAAATAATAGTACTATCAATCATAAAAATTTTAGAAGAGGGAGTTGTTACAAGTTTTAGAGTTGTGGCAGACCAAATAATTGTAAAAAAAATTGTTAAGTTTCTTAGCTCTTTGACTCTTAAAGGATGTACAAATTTTATTGGTACAAATGTTAAGATTAAACAAATAATTATAACAGCAACATTTATGTATTCATTGGTGCCAAGGATAAAAAAATATAAAACAACTATATTCCATACTGCAGGGAAACCTCTAAAATAATAATCATCAGTTTTCATTCGAAGATTTGCAAAAGTATACAAAGAAACCAAGAAAATTGCTGCAGGTAAAATAATTTCTAATATACCAGGGACCATTCCAAACCAATAAATCATTAAGCTTGGAATGATGACGTAATTTAAATAATCAATTACACTATCTAATATTGTTCCATCTATATTAGGAGTTTGCTCTGAAACATTAACTTTCCTTGCTAATGTGCCATCTAGTCCATCAATTAATAGTGCCAAGCCTAGCCATAAAAATGCGCCTACGGCATCACTATTTAAAATGGCAATTATGGCCAAAAATCCTAACACTGCGCCAGATCCTGTAAATCCATGCACAGCCCATGCCGCTATTTTGTTCTTATTAATTTTATTAAGGTTAAGAAACATTACAATTTTATAACATTAAATTTACTTATTGTTTCAATATTTTATATTTATTTGAAGAATCAAATGATATTTTGAAGTATGAATATTGTTACTGATGTTGTTTTGCCCATTGCTCTAGCATTTATTATGTTTTCTTTGGGTTTAGGTTTGTCTATTTCTGATTTTGCAAGAATATTTATAAAACCAAAGGAATTTTTTGTGGGCTTTGTTTCTCAACTAATAATATTGCCTATTGTTGCATTAATTCTAGTTTTTATATGGCCTTTATCTCCTGAAATAGCAATCGGCGTAATGATACTAGCAGCAGCTCCAGGTGGTGCTACTTCAAACATTTTAACTTCCTTTGCCAAAGGTGATGTAGCACTTTCTATATCTCTTACAGCAGTCATTAGTATACTAAGTGTTATTACTATTCCCTTAATATTAGGAATTTCATTATCTTTACTAGGTACAAATCTTGCAAATGAAGGAATATCACTAATGGATATTGCCTTAAAAATGTTTTTAATTGTAACTGTTCCAGTGCTTATTGGTATGTTGCTGAAAAATATTCTTAGTGCTTTTGAAGGTATTGCAAAAAAAATATCTACCGGTTTGTTTTTTTTAGTTCTTCTAGGTGCAGTTTTAGCTGAAAGAGAAAATGTAATCACGTATTTTGCTCAAGCAGGATTAATTACACTTATTTTAAATATCGTTATGATGTTAATTGCTTTTTATCTTAGTAAGTCCCTTATCTCTAACATTTCACAGCAAAGAGCCATAACACTTGAATGTGGATTGCAAAATGGCACACTAGCTATTGTCGTTGCAAATGTTTTCTTTGATGGAGGTGCGTATTTAATTCCAGCAGCAACGTATAGTTTAATTATGTATGCTACATCCCTTCCATATATTTATTATCTAAGAAGAAACTAATACTGGAAAAGTTTTAGAGTCCAAAGGAGCTCCATTTTTAAATTTAATATTTGGGAATGGGGGAGACATCTCACCTTTTCTTTTTATGTAAGTAGCATCATCACCAGTAAACCTTATTGAAAATGCTCTACGCCTTTTTTTAGATTTATTTTCTGGCGCGCCATGAACGGTAGAAAAATTAAAAACTACTGCATCACCTGGACTCACTTTCCAACTTTTAATTTTGAATTTTTTTCTGTTATTTTCGATGTTAGGGATATGTTCAAATTCTCCATCTTTTTGCTCGTAACTATGGCCAAAAAATTTAGTTGGTAAAAATTGCTTATTCCATTTATTTGAACCCAGAACAAATTCAGGAGATGAAGATTTACTAACTTCATCTAATGGAATCCAAAAACTACAATTATCTCTACCATTTACGCAGTAATAAGATTGATCTTGATGCCAAGGTGTTCGTTTTTTTGAGCCTACTTCTTTTATAAGAACATGTTCATGAAATAAATTAACTTTATTTGATTGCATTAATACTTTTGCAATAAAGGCGATGTTTGAATTAAAAATAAAATTTTTGTATTCACTTATTCGACTCCAATTACAATAATCATCATAGAAAAGTTCCTTTTTATTGTTTTTTTCATAAACACATTTGTATTTACTTGGTTTATCAAAATTCTTTTTTAATCCTTTTTTAAGAATTGATATCCACTTATCGCTAATTATGTCCCTTAAAATTACAACACCGTTTTTATTGTAATTATTGATTATTGATTTATTAATCACTGAATTAATTTAACTTTTTATTTTATAACCTTTAGCAAAAGTATAACTTATAATTAAAACACAGGTAAATAAAAAAAATAACATTGTTATTAGACTTGTATAAATGCTTACATCAGCAATTTCATAAAAACTCCATCTAAATCCACTTACTAAATATAATACAGGATTTAAAAGAGAAACTTTTTGCCAAAATTCTGGTAACATATTGATGCTATAAAAGCTCCCACCAAGAAAAACCAAAGGAGTTATAATTAGAATAGGAATTAGTTGCAGTTTTTCAAAGTTATCTGCCCACATACCAATAATAAAACCAAATAATGCAAATGTAACTGAGGTTAGTATTAAAAAAAACATCATTATAAATGGATGTTCTATATGAAGATCAACAAACAAACCAGCAGTGCAAATAATGACAGTGCCAATGATGAGAGATTTTGTTGCGGCAGCTCCTACAAATCCTAGAATAATTTCAAAACTGGAAAGAGGGGCTGCAAGAATTTCATAAACTGTATTTGTAAATTTTGGGAAAAAGATACCAAAAGAAGCATTTGAAATAGATTGAGTTAAAATGGTAAGCATAATCATTCCAGGTACAATAAATGATCCATAACTAATTCCTTCAATCTCTGTAATTCTAGAGCCAATTGCTGAACCAAAAACTACAAAATACAAGGAAGTGGATATAAATGGAGAGACTAAACTTTGAAAAAGAGTTCTTCTCATTCTATCCATTTCATGAAAGTAAATTGCTTTAAGCCCTTGCAAATTCATTTTCTGACTCCTTTACTAAATTTAAAAATATTGACTCCAATGAGCTTTGCTCAGTACTAATGTCTTTTAATTGTAACCCTAAGCTTTTTATTTCTGATAATAATGAGGTGATACCAGTATTTTTACCTTTTGTATCGTACGTGTAAGTTAAAATGTTTTTTTCATTATTAAGTTGTAATTTAAAACTTTCTAATGCATTTGGAATTGATTTTATGGATTCCGATAATTCAATCTTGAGAATTTTTTGACCAAGTTTTTGTATTAATTTTTTCTTTTCATCAACTAAAATTATTTTTCCGTTGTTAATGATGCCAACTCGATCTGCAATTTCTTCTGCTTCTTCAATGTAATGTGTTGTTAAGATAATAGTCACATTTTTTTCTTTAAGTTTTTGTATTACTTTCCACATGTCTTTGCGTAATTCAACATCCACCGAAGCAGTTGGTTCATCTAAAAATAACACTTTTGGTTCATGAGAAAGAGCTTTTGCAATTAGAACGCGCCTTTTCATTCCACCAGATAATTCCCTCAGTTTGTTATCTTTTTTATCCCAAAGAGATAGCTCTTTTAACAACTCTTCAATGTATTGATAATTAGGAGATTTTCCATATAGACCTCTTGAATAATTAACATTATTCCATACAGTCTCAAATGCCTCTAAATTTAATTCTTGAGGAACTATTCCAATAAGTGATCTTGCTTTACGATAATCTTTAATGATATCATATTCATTGACTGATATATTGCCATCATCAAAATTAAGAATGCCACAAACTGTATTAATTAATGTGGATTTACCAGCTCCATTGGGTCCCAATAAAGCAAATATTTCACCCTCATTAATGTTTAAACTAAGCTCATCTAATGCTTTGAATTTATTTTTATAAATTTTAGTAATTTTATTAATTTTTAAAATTTCTTTCATTATTAATTTTAGTAATTAGCTCCGGAATATGTTTTTTGAAGTTAAAAAACCCTTTTTTTGAGTATTTCCATGCTTCTTTATCATATTCTCTATGTAAATATACAAAATTAATTAACGGGTTGTCTTTGATTAATTTTTTTGTAATGGCTCTCCAGTTTCCTTTTGAAACATAAGGAATACATACTTTTTGAATATTATTTTTTTTAATCCATTCTCTAAAATTTTGATGATAATTATCGAAGTGTATCTCGTATGAAACATCTTTGTAAAATTCATTATTTTTAAAATTAGAAGTAATAATATTTTTTAAATGCTTTTTTACATTTTCAGAAAAATTATGATCATTATATTCATTTAAAGGCAATCCTGAAAACACATATTTAAATTTATAACTGTTGTTTTGAATAAAATTAAGTTCATCTGAAGTAATTAAAATTGCTTCAGAAATTAAATGATTTTGATTTTGAAAATCGATTTCTTTTATTTTGTATTCTTTTTCTTCTATTTTGCATGTAGCATTTTCATTAATAAATATTTTATTATTGATATTAATATTAGAGAATTTACTGATATTATCCTTTCGTGCTAAATAATGTTTACCTTTAGTTTGCAATCCTCCAACCCATCTCCATGAAAGTGTATTGGATGCTGGATCCCCATCAAGTAAATTTTCCATAAAAAAATTTGCACCAAGTTGCCAAGGTAAATTGAATGTAAAAATCCATAAACTTGCAAACCACATTCTTACATGGTTATGGAGATACCCATCTTCTTTTAAATTACTAACCCAATTATTAAAGAAATCAATTTTAGTTTCTCCATTGATTACTTTTTTGTATTCTGTGTTAATGTTATATTCTTGCAATAAAACATTTTTTTCTGAGAGGTAATCATCATAAACTTCTTCTCTATGTTCCAACCAACCTTTCCAATAAGTTCTCCAAAAAATTTCTTGAATAAATTTTTCAACTTTCAAAAATGGATGAATTGCTAATACTTTTTTTATGATATCTTCTTCAGATATTAGACGATACCGAATGTAAGGAGATAGCAATGAAGTAGAATGTACTTTATTTTCAAAATCATAAGAGTAATTTCTTTTGGAACTATAATAAGAACCGGTTTTAGGTAAATATTTTGATAGGAGCGCTTGCGCTTCCTTCAAGTTAGATAGAAACATTAAAATTATTAGTCTTTTTTGTCTCTTTTAAAATAATCTAAATGTCTTATACGAAGAACTACGATTGAAATTGCAATTATTAAGATTGCTACAGATTCGTAAATTAGTGTTACAGGCTCAATATCTTTTCGTTGAAGTATGATCAACCTTGCCAAAGCCGTCATTGCAATGAAAAGAGGATAGCTCATTCTAATAACTTTAGCTACCCAGTATTCTTTAATCATTCCCAGAACTTCGACATAAATAAATAAAAGAAGGATATCAGCGAGTGTTACTCTTTGATTTTCTACCATCATTAGTATTTCTTGACCAATAACTATTAGAGTACATAATAATAATATGGAGAGTACAATTTTTTCTAATATTTCAAAGCTGTTATTCATTTCTTAATAAATGTCTGTTCTTATAGAATAAAATTAAAGCAATAAACTCATAAATCAACCAAGCTGTATGATATATTCCTGGAATTGATGCAAATTTAGCCAATATTTTATATCTAGGGATTTCACTCCAAACAATCAAAAATGCATCTACACCCTTAAAAACCCTATTATTTTTAATGATATGCAATCTTCTTATAAGATCTTTTTTTGATAGTTTAGTATCAATTAGGGCGTTTTTATTGCTAATAACGTCTACCCAATTAATAGTATTATTTATTTTTTTATAATGATTTATTTCCGTCCTGCAAATTTTGCAAGACTCGTTAAAATAACCATTTATTTTCATATAGTTAAGCTAGGTTATTTATAGAAAAATTCAACTTTGCCAAATTGTCCAAAATCTGCTGAAATTTTTGAATTAGGAATAAGTTCATGAGCTTTAGTGCAAGTGCCAGTTGAGATGAATTGACCTTTTAGTAGTGTCTCACCTTTTTTAGCAATCTTATTTAATAGCCATAAAGCGGAATTAATAGGACTTCCCATAACAGAATTAGTATTACCTTCTCCGATAACTCTATTATCAAAAAAAATATTAACAGGATGATTCTCAAAATTGATCGTATTTATATCAAAAACTTCACTATTTCTTATCCAGTATTCCGAAGCGCCATTTGTTGCAATTAAATTTAGAGCGCCAATTTCTTTCAAATTTTTATTAAATCGAAAGTCTACAATTTCTAATGCACATACAAAACCATCAAATAAAGTATCTACATCTTTTAGAGCAAAAGGTGCTTCAGAAATATTAATATCATCTTTTATTCTTAGCGCTATTTCAGGTTCAATAAACGGTTTATTAAATTTCTTAGATGATAATTCCTCAATATCAATACTATAAAATCTAGAATAGAGGTTACCATAAAATGGCTCATCTATATCAAGTTGTTTTTGGCCCTCCGTACTTGTGCAACCTACTTTTTTTCCAATAGAAATATTATCTTTTAAAGAAAGATATAGGAGTTTTAGTTCATCTTGAATTATATAAGAGTCTTCGTATGATGTCGGAATAAATTTTTTAGGCAATTCATTTATAGTTAATTTATTGAGCCTGTAATCAAACAATAATTTAGCAGCTTCCTGATAATTGATATTTTTCATTAGATGGAGTATTTGTTCATAGCATCATAATATTTTAGTGACTCATCATAAATTTTTGAATATTTTTTCGGGACAATAATATATTCTTTTCTATATTTATTAAAAGTTGTTGATTGTTCTACTTTTTTATACCAAACCTTAGACCAAATACCATCAGTATCTCTTTTTCCTTTTGGCCAATTAAGCATTTTTTTTGAAAAATTTATATTTAATTTTTTACATAATTTTTTCATCGAAAGTATTGGATTAAGAAGAATGTCATCAGCATTAATTACTAAAAATTTAGATTTATTTTTTTTTATTTTGGTAAAAATTTCAAATTGTTTTTTAAATCCTATATCATTTATATCTCGCAAAGTATTTTTTTGAATATATGAATTTATAACTTTAGATGGGTGTCTGATCAAAAAGCAATTATAACCTTTTTTAATCCAATTAAGTTTAGTATGTTTAACAATATGATGAGTCATATGCTTCTGATAATAAATTTTATCTTTAGGATTATTAGTAATTCTTTTTATGATTTCATGTTGAGTACATGGATAATTCTTAATTATTTCGTTTTTCATCGGATGATTTAATTGTGTTTTGAATAAATAATATGCATAAAATGGTTCATCATATACAAATGTATCATTTCTATTTTCAAAAGACCGCATCAAAGCAGTGCTGAGATTTCTTGGTCCTGACCACATAAAAATGAGCATTATTTATCCATTAATTGCAAATAAAGTTCCCTTATTTTTTTTGTAATTAGATTGTTTTTTAAATTATAAATTTTGTTATTTATTTTTCTTACTGGAATAATATTAGCAAATGTACCTGTAACAAAAGACTCATCTGCATCTAACACATCTTTGAGTTTGAAATTTTTTTCATAAACTTTAATTTTATTTTTTTTACATATATCAATCACTTTTTGCCGTGTAATACCTTTAACACAATATTTACCGTTTGAAGTATAAACACACTTGTCTTTAATGTAGAAAAAGTGGGTACTGTTATTCGTTGCTATATTTCCGTTAATGTCAAACATCAGAGCTTCATCAGCCTTTTTCTTTTTAGCTTCAATACATGCAATAATACAATTTAATTTACTAAGTGAATTAATACGAGGATCTTGAACATTGTGCGGACCTCTAATAGTTTTAACAGTTTTTAAAATAAGACCTTTTTTATATATTGATTCTTGAGGTTGTTTGTATTCGGGTATTACTACAACAGTTGGTTTGGAAATGGTGAAGGCAGGATCTTGATAGGGTGTGCTTTTAATACCTCTGGAGACGATAAGTCTGATATGCACATCAGTTTTCATTTTATTAATTTTAATTGTATTAGTTAAAATTTTTGTTAGTTGTTTTTTTGTTAAATGAATTTTTAGATCAATCTTTTTTGCATCTTCAAATAATCTACTTAAATGATCTCGTAAAAATAAAAATTTATTATTATGAAATCTGATACCTGACCAAACTCCATCTCCTAATAGGAAACCAGAATCAAACACTGATACCTTAGCTTTTTCTCTGAGGTAAAATTTATTATTAATAAATATTTTAATATTACGATTTCTTTTATCTTTAATATAATCATGACTAGAAGGCATGGAGTGGTTATAAAAAAATAAAGGGTAGAAATCTACCCTTTATTTCAAGAACGAGATATTACTTACACAAGGAGTTTATGCCACGCTCTTAACCTTTTCTTGAGCTTTGTTTATAGCTTGATCAATATCGTTAATGATATCATCTATGTGCTCTATACCTATGGATAATCTTATATATCCTGGTGTTACACCTGCTCTTAATTGATCTTCAGTACTTAATTGAGAATGAGTGGTGGAAGCAGGATGTATAGCTAATGTTCTAGCGTCACCAATATTGGCTACATGATAGATGAGTTCCAAACTATCAATGAAAGTTTTTCCAGCCTCAATACCTCCGTCAAGTTCAAAACCAACTAGGGGGCCAGTCCCATTCTCCAAATATTTCTCAGCTCTTTCCTTGTTGACTCCTAGCTGATATTTTGGATGAATAACACGGTTTACATTTTTTTTGCTTGTCAAGAAGTCTGCAACTTTTTCAGCATTGTCTTGATGTTTTTGAAAACGTAGAGGTAATGTTTCTAAGCCTTGAATAAAATTAAAGGCATTAGTAGGGGAGAGTGCTGCTCCTAAATCTCTTAATAACACAAATCTAGCTCGAACAGCATAAGTGATGTTTGCTCCTAGTACTTCAGGAACAACTTTGCCCAAAACCCATCCCCAATAACTAGGATCTGGTTGATTGTATAAAGGATGGCGTTCAGGAAATTGAGTCCAATCAAAATTACCTCCATCAACAATCACTCCTCCAATTGATGTGCCATGTCCACCAATCCACTTTGTTAATGAATGTACAACAATTGAAGCTCCGTGTTTAAGTGGTTTACAAGTTATTGGTGCCGCTGTGTTGTCAACTATAAGTGGTATGCCAATTTTTTGACCTAAGGTAGCAACTTCTTCAATTGGAAAAACATTTAATTTAGGATTAGGTAGAGTTTCTGCATAAAATGCTCTTGTCTTATCATCAGCTAATTTTACAAATGAATCAGGATCTTTGGGATCAGCAAATCTAACCTCAATCCCTAACTGCTGAAAAGTATTAGCGAATTGATTCCAAGTACCTCCATATAAATCTGTAGAAGAAATGATGTTGTCACCTGCCTGACATAAATTTTGAATTGCAAACGCTGAAGCGGCTTGACCTGATGAAACAGCTAGAGCGGCAAGACCTCCTTCAAGTTGTGCAATTCTCTCTTCTAAAACTGCTGTTGTAGGGTTCATTATTCTTGTATAAATATTTCCTAACTCTTTTAACGTGAACAAATTACTTGCATGTTCCTGATTATTAAATTGATAGCTTGTAGTCTGATAAATTGGAACAGCTACTGAATTTGTAGTTTCATCTTTTCTGTAATTTCCTCCATGCAAAGCAATGGTCTCAGGGTGTAGAGATTTTGTAGTCATACTAAGTCCTTTCTCTTTAGTACATATTTGTTAAAACGGCGTACAATCTGAAAATCAAATACCGTTGGAGTATTTATAGAAAATAATTCTAAAAAATATATATAAAAATATATATTTTTCTATATATTTTTATTTTATTGATAAATTTAGAAAAATATTCTAAATTGTATTGATTAAATAGAATGGATGAAATAGATAAAAAAATATTAGAGGAGTTACAGAAAAACGCATCAATTCCTCTTTCAGCACTTTCTAAAAAAGTTGGATTGTCCAACACACCTTGTTGGAATAGAATAAAAAAATTGGAGGAAGAAAAAGTTATTTTATCAAGAACAGTGGTTTTGGATAATAAAAAAATAAATCTTCCCATTACAGTTTTTTTATCAATTTCAATTCATGATCATACAGAAAAATGGTTAAGTAACTTTGAGAGAGTTGTAAAAAAATATGATGAAATTACAGAAGTTCATCGATTAACGGGAACTAACAGTGATTATCAAATTACTATTCTTTCACCTTCAATTGATGAATATGATAATTTTCAGCAAAAGCTTATTAAAGAAATTGAATGCACTTATATGTCCTCTCATATTTCTTTACAAATCATAAAAAAAAAACACAAGTTGTCACTTGATTATCTAAATTAACTAATTGTTAAATACTTAATACAATATACATAGAGCGAATGCTTAATAAAAATTTAATTATTCTATCTATAGGGCAGGTATTTTCTTTTACATCTCCTACAGTTACAGTTTTGTTAAGCGGAATAATTGGATCTCAACTCATCAATATTAAATATTTAGCAACTTTACCAACTGCGTTAATGATTGTTGGAACAGCTTTGGGAGCGCCAGTAGCATCCAAAATAATGGAAATAAAAGGTCGAAAGTTTGGTTTTATTTTATCTGCATTAATTAATAGTATTGCATCTTTAATTTGCGCATATTCTATTAGTATTTTAAATTTCTATCTATACTGCTTTGCAAATTTTTTAATTGGAATGTCTGTTTCTTTCATTCTGCAATACCGATTTGCTGCTACAGAATTAGTTCAAAAGGAAAATATTCCTAAAGCTATTTCATTAATTTTACTTTTGGGTATTGTTGCAGCTCTTTTAGGTTCTAACATAGTTTCAGTAACAAAAGACTTATTTAATACTGAGTTTACAGGTTCGTATGTATCTTTATCAATTTTAACAATAATACCTTTGTTTTTTTTTCTTTTTTATGATCATGACTCACGAGTAATAACTAATAAAAATAGTTATAAATCTATTTTAAATTTAATTTTAAATAAAAATATACAGCTTGCGATATTTAGTGCTTCAGTTGGTTATATTACTATGAGCACATTAATGACAGCAACTCCAATATCTATGAATGTTATGCATGGGTACAGTATTTTTTCTACTGGCATTGTAATACAATTGCATGTTGTTGGTATGTTTTTACCATCTCTTATAACTGGTAATTTGATTACTTCATATGGACATAGAAAAATAATTTTTATAGGAATAATTATTTTAATTTTATGTATTGCTACAAATTTTTTATTTGAAACTTATTATGGTTTTTTAATTGGTCTAATTTTATTAGGTATAGGTTGGAATTTTTTATTTGTTTCTGGAACTAGTCTTCTGGTTGTATCATATGAAGAAGATAATAAATTTTTATCACAGGGATTTAATGATTTTGTGGTATTTACTAGTCAGGCAATTGGTTCATTATCAGCTGGTTTTTTACTATATTTAACGAATTGGAAAACATTAAATTTAATATGTTTACCAATGATAGCTTTTCTTTTAATTTTTTTAGTAAATAATAAACCTAAAAAGAATATTAACTAAATTATTATTAATATATAAAAAGAATTTAGAATGAATAAATCAAAAGTTGGTTTTATAGGTGCTGGCTATATGGGTTATGGCATGGCAAAAAATTTATTAAAAGAAAATGATATATATGTAATCGCTCATCAAAATAGAGTTCCAATAGATAGACTGGTTACAGAAGGTGCAATTGAAGTTAATTCATATAATGATTTAATAAATCATAATCTTGATTGCTTAATGTTGTGTGTTACAAACACACCCATTGCTCTAAATATTGGCGAGTTAATAACTCCATTAATTAAAAGAGAATTGCTTATTATCGATCTTACTACGCACGATAAAAATGGAACTTCTAAAATGAAATCTATTTTTAATAATAAAAATATAAAATACACAGTAAATCCTGTCATGGGTGGACCTGTTCAAAGTGAAGAAGGGGTTCTAGGTGGGATATGGGGAGGTGACTCTGATGATTTTGAAGAGTCAAAAAAATACTTATCGAGTTTTTGTAAAAATATTTTTAATTTTGGTTCTGTTGAAAAAGCAGCACAAGCAAAATTATTATCTAATTTTTTATCTTTATTAACAACAACAACAGTAATTGAATTTTTTAGATCAGCAAAACAACTAGATATTGATATTAATCTTTTATGCCAGGTAGCTAAATTGGGCTCTGGTAATTCAGGTGCATTAGAAAGAATTGCAGATAAGGCACTTCAAGGAGATTATAAAGGATATGTCTTTTCAGTTAACAATACACTTAAAGATTTAACATATATTAATGATCTTCTAAAAGACTCAAGTAATGCTGAGCAACTATCAAGAATTGCAATGAACTTCTATGACTCTGCTAAAGATAGAGGATATGGAGATCATCTTGTTAGTGAGCTCATTGAAAAAGAATATTAATATTGCATGAGTGAATTAATACTTACAGAAATTAAAGAAAATGTTTTTTATATTACTCTGAACAATCCTTCATCACAAAATACTTTAAGCTTAGACATAATTAATACTTTAAACGAAATTATTTTAGATTCTGCTAAGAATAATGAAATCAAAGTGATTATTATTAGATCAGTTGGCAAAATCTTTTCTGCAGGTCATAATTTAAAGGAAATTAGTTTGCATAGAAAAGACTCTGATAAAGGGTTAAAATTTTTTACAACATTAATAAACAGTTGCTCAAAATTAATGCTGAATATTTTAAACAATCCAAAGCCCGTTATAGCTGAAGTCAATGGAATTGCTACTGCTGCTGGTTCTCAACTTGTTGCTACTTGTGATTTAGCATATGCAAGTGATAAAGCATATTTTGCTACACCAGGAGTAAATATAGGGCTATTTTGCTCAACTCCCATGGTTGCTTTATCTAGGGTTGCAAAAAATAAACATTCAATGGAAATGCTTTTAACTGGAGATATGATTGATGCAAAAAAAGCTAAACAAATTGCTCTAATTAATAATTATTTTGATGAGAATTCTCTTTCAAGTGAAGTTAATATAATTGCTAAAAAAATTGAAAGCAAATCATCTTTAACTTTAAAAATTGGAAAAAAAGCTTTTTATGCTCAATCTCAAATGAATGTTGAAGATGCCTATAAATATTCTTCAGAAATTATGATTAAGAATATGATGGAATATGATGCAGAAGAAGGAATAAATGCATTTATAGATAAACGAAAACCAAAATGGAAATAAAAAAATCACTTTTACTGGATAGAAACTTAGCTTTAGAAGCTGTTAGAGTTACAGAAATTGCTGCAATAGCAAGCTCTTTTCATATGGGGAGAGGTAACGAGAAGGCAGCGGATCAATCAGCTGTAAATGCAATGAGAGATTTTTTAAATGTTTTAGATGTAAGTGGCAAAGTTGTAATAGGTGAAGGAGAGCGTGATAAAGCACCTATGCTTTATATTGGAGAGTTAGTTGGTAAAGGTAAAACCAAAGTCGATATAGCTTTAGATCCCCTCGAGGGAACATCGATAACTGCTAAAGGGGGTGAAAATGCTCTATCCGTATTAGCTATTGGTGAAGAAGGAAGTTTTTTACATGCTCCTGATATTTACATGAAAAAAGTTGCTTACGGATATAAGTATGAAGAATTAGAAATAGATATTGATGATAGTCCTGAAAAAATCATTAGAGATTTTTCTAACTTTTCTAAGATTAGACAAGAAAATATTGTGGTGTGTATTTTAGACAGACGCAGACATGAAGAACTAATTAATCAAGTAAGGTCAACCGGAGCAAGAATTAAATTGATTCCTGATGGCGATGTTAGCGCTGTTATTGCTACCTCAATAGATGATAGCGGAATTGATCTTTATATGGGTGTAGGAGGTTCACCGGAGGGTGTTTTAGCAGCTGCAGCACTGAGATGCTTGGGAGGTAAAATTTATACTAAGTTAATTTATGAAGATAACAAATCTTTTGAAAGGGCTAAAAAGATGGGTGTCAAAAGTAAAAATCAAGTATTTAAAACTAACGATTTGGCCAAGGGGGATGTTATGTTTTCAGCTACTGGAGTAACGGATGGAACATTATTAAAAGGTGTTAGAATTGACAAAGATAATGCCTATACACATTCCGTCGTAATGAGATCAGAAACATCAACTATTAGATATATAAATGCTAAACATAATTTAAATATAAAAAAATATAAATCTTACTTTAATTAATAATAATTAATTACTGAAATATATACATATTTATTTTATATATATATTTTTTTTAGCATGTATCATTTTACATTTTTTATACTATATCAAGAAGATTAATAAAGTGAGGTTGTAAGTGAAAAAATTTATCCTTTTTGTTGTCTTTATAGCTGCTGCGGGAGGTGGATATTATTATTATAACCTCAGCAATACTCAAGTTTCAACAACATCATACGAATATATCAAAGTAGAAAAGGGCAACATTAAAAAGACAGTTTCTGCTACTGGGAAAATTATCCCAACTTCCACATTAACTTTATCATCAGAAATTTCTGGAAAAATAGTGGAAATAAATAAAGATTTTAATGAGCAAATTAAAATAGGTGAGGTGCTAGCAACATTTGATCAAAATCCATTTATTTTGAGTGTTGAAGAAACTGAAACTTCAGTAAGTATATCTAAGTCAAAGTTAAAACAAAAAATAGGTAGTTTAGAAAAAGCAAAATCAGAATTAAATAATTCTATTTCAAATAGAAATGGAGCTGTATCGAAACTAAATGACTCATCTCTTAATATTAATAAACTAAAAGAAAACTTAGGCGATAAAACAAAATTATTCGAAAAAAAATTTATATCTAAAAAAGAGCTTGAAGATGCTAAGTTTGAATATGAGAGTGCAGTTTTTCAATACAGTACTTTGGAGTCTGAAATTTTATCACTTAATGCCATCATCGACTCAAGAGAAGCTCAAATCAAAATAATAAATGCTGAAATAGAAGAAGTTGAAAAGTTAATTCAACAAACTGAATTAACTTTGGAAAGCGAAAAATTAGATTTAAGTAAAACAAAAATAGTATCACCAATCGATGGCTTTATTTTAGACAAACACATAAGTGTCGGAGATGTTTTAGGGGCGTATCAAAAAGACTCAATAATGTTTACGATTGCTGAAACTTTATCAAAAATGAATATAGAAATTTTTATTGATGAATCAGATATTGGATTAATAAAACCAAATCAAGAGGTGGAATTTTCCACTGATGCTTTTCCAGATAGAAATTTAAAGGCCAATATAACCCAAATTAGATACTCACCAATAGATGATCAAAATGTTATTACTTATGAAGTTATAGCTTCGTTTGATAACCCAAATAATATTCTTTTACCGGGTATGACAGCTAATGTTGATATCATTGTAGAAAATAAAAATGATGTTTTGAAAGTTAAAAATTCAGCACTTTCAGTTAAGTTAAATCAAAAACCTAAAAAAAATTCTGGAGGTGGCAATCGTTGGGGTGGTGGTGGAGCATCTCAACTTCAAGAAATTATGGGTCAACTTAATATGACAACTGAGCAACAAAATAAAATGCGTGGTGTATACCCTAAACTAGGTAAGGTAAGAGAGTCATTGACTGCAAAAAACTTATCTCCTGAAAAAATTCGAAAAGAGATGCAGTTATACATTGAAAATGCTCTCATAGAATTATTAAATGATGAGCAAAAAAATAAATTTTTTACATTAAAGGAGGCCCTTAATGTTAAAAAAGTATACAAACTTGTAGACGGAGAGCATGAAAAAATTGACTTAATAACTGGACTAAACTCAGGTGGCTATACTGAAATCATAAAGGGTGAGATTAACGAAGGCGATGAAGTAATCTCTAAAATTATTGTGGAGACATCAAATAAAAAAGCTCTTAGACTATTTTAAAATGATTAAAATTAACTCCATCTCAAAAGAATATGTAATGGGTGAAAGCAAATTGTTAGCACTTAATAATATAGATGTCTCGATATTAGAGGGTGAGTTTGTTTCAATAATGGGATCTTCAGGATCTGGTAAATCAACATTGATGAATATAATTGGCTGTCTAGATGTCCCCTCTAGTGGAGACTATTTTTTTAAAGATGATAAAATTTCAAATTTTAATTCAAACAAACTCGCTGAACTAAGAAATAAGGAAATAGGTTTTATATTTCAAAATTTTAATCTTTTACCAAGATTGAATGCACTTGAAAATGTTGTGTTACCTTTATTATATTCGGGTAAAAATCAAAAAGAGAGAAATAGACTTGCCTTTGAGGCCTTGGAAAATGTTGGATTGAAGGATCGTATTCACCACAGACCAAATCAATTATCTGGTGGTCAACAACAAAGAGTTTCTATTGCTAGAGCTATTGCTGGTTCACCTAAATTAATATTAGCAGATGAACCTACAGGAGCACTCGATAGTAAGACAAGTATTGAAATTATGACGATACTTAATGACTTAAATGCTAAAGGTATAACAATAGTTTTAGTTACACATGAAGATGACATAGCTAAATATGGCTCAAGAATTATTAAAATGAAAGATGGAAAAATAATTGAGGATAAAAAAAATGTCCCTAACTGATCTTATATATTTATCTCAAAAAAGTTTACGTTCAAATATTTTAAGAAGTGTTTTAACTTCACTTGGAATTATTATTGGAGTTAGTTCTGTAATAACAATGATATCTATTGGTTCTGGAGCTAGACAAGAAGTAGAAGAACAAATTGAAAGATTTGGTTCAAACAACTTAATTTTGAGGTCTCAAAGTTCATCTACTAGAGGTGTTTCAATGGGCACTAATTCCGTTAATACTCTAACATTAAAAGACATGGAGGCACTTAAAAATGAATTGCCTGCAATTTCTGCTATTGCTCCACGTGTAAGTTTAAGTACACAAATTATTGCAAATGGAAATAATTGGCTAGCAACTGTTACAGGAACTACTAATGATTATTTTAATTTAGGAAATTGGAAATTTGAATTAGGAAGATCATTTCAAGAAGATGAATTAGATTCTGGTTCAAGAGTAGCAATAATAGGTAAAACTGTTCAAAAAAATTTATTTGGAACAGATAACCCAATTGATGAAGTTATAAGGATTAATAAAGTTCCATTTACCGTCATAGGATTATTAGACGCAAAAGGAGGTACTGCATGGGCTGATTTAGATGACACAATTGTCGTACCATTAAAAACTGCGAAGCAAAGACTTGTCGCTAAAAAATTTCCAGGAGATCAAATACGCAGTATGACAATAAATGTATCTTCATCTGATTTACTTTTTAAAACAGAAAAAGATATTGATACAGTTATGAGAAAATTGCATAAAATTTCTGCGAATGGCAACCCTGATTTTGTTATTAGAAATTATGCTCAATTTTTAAATGCGAGACAAGAATCATCCAGAGTCATGTCTATTCTTCTAGCAACTGTAGCTGGTATTTCACTCATTGTTGGAGGTATTGGTATAATGAATATTATGTTAGTTACTGTGACAGAGAGAACTAAAGAGATAGGTGTTTGTATGTCTGTTGGTGCTAAAAAAAGAGATATTTTACTTCAGTTTCTAATAGAGTCTCTCATGATCTCGCTTATTGGCGGATTAATAGGTATTGGTTTGGGCTTAGGAGTGATTTTTGGCGTAAGTGAATATTTTAATTGGAAGATGAGTCTAGATTATATTTCTCTAGTTTTATCTTTTGTTTTTTCATCATCAATAGGAATTATATTCGGTTTTTATCCTGCTAGAAAAGCAGCCAACCTTAATCCAATAGACGCTTTAAGATACGAATAAAGTATTGATATAAATTCTATAATAAATAACATCATTCCATGTTTAAGCCTGGAGATACAATAGTTTCAACTGCACGAAATCCTGAAATGAATGAAGGAAGACACTGGAGAGCTAAACTTGGCTTTATATTAATGTCTACAGACTTAGCTGCTGAAGGTGACTTTTTTGATATGGTACCAAATGATGTAGCTGTTCATATTACAAGATTAAAAACAGACGATTATACTACTAATGAAACCTTATCTCGTCATATAGATTTCATGGCTGATGCAGCATCAAGAATTCAACCAGATACTAAGCCTGATGTAATAAGCTATAGCTGTACTTCAGGATCAATAGTGATTGGTGAAGAAAAGATTAAAGCTGAAATCAAAAAAGGCGCACCCTATACCATTCCGATGACTCTTGTAACGGGTGTTATTGATGCTTTGAAAGAATTAAAAATTAATAAAATTGTAGTTGGTACTCCTTACTTAGATGAAATTAATACAAAAGAGGCTGAGTTTTTATTTAATAAAGGTTTTTCAGTACTTAATATTCAAGGATTAAACTTAACAACAGGAATTGAATTTGGAAAAGTTACACCTGAATATTGGATACAATTTGCAGAAGAAATTAATCATGATGAAGCTGAAGCAATTTTTCTTAGTTGTGGTGGTATAAGATCTACTGAAGTTATTGATGAAATTGAAAAGCGAGTTGGAAAACCTGTGATAACTAGTAATCAAGCACAATTTTGGAGTTGCCTTAGAAGAGCTGGCGTAAAAGATAACTTAAAAGGATTTGGAAGACTTTTTGATCATCAACTTACTACATCATAAATGATAGATGTAGTTGCTGCAGTAATTAAAAACGATAATAAATATTTAATAGCACAAAGAAATAGAAATAAACATTTTGCTTTTTATTGGGAGTTCCCAGGTGGTAAAGTCGATAATGGAGAGACTTTTGAGATTGCTCTTCAAAGAGAAATTAAAGAGGAACTATCGATTGGTATAAAAATTTATAAAAAAATATCATCTCAAATACACAAAGATGATAAAATAAATGTAAAGGTACATTATTTTTTATGCGAACATTCAGCTGGTAAAATTATTCTATTCGAGCATGAGGATTTAAAATGGGTAACTAAGAAAGAATTGTCTTCATATAGAATGGCTCCTGGTGACTCGAAAATTATAGAATTTTTAGCTTAAATTTTTTTATTTTCTCGTTGCTATATAAACACCTAAAGCTGCAATAATTAATCCAATTACATCATTTCTTAAAAGTTCCTCGTTTAAGACTAACCATGCCATTATGGCTGTAGTTGGAGGCACAAGAAAAAATAAATTGGATGTTTTAGATGCTGTTCCTATCTTTATTAAATACATTAAAATTGTAAATGCCCCAAAAGATACCATAACAATTTGCCATCCCATTGATAAAATAAAAGAAGTTGTAAAATTTATATATGACATTTCAAACAATAATGATGCAAAAAACAAAAATATTGACGCTGCTACTGCTTGATAAAAATTATTTGTGCTTAATGGTAGATTATTTGTAAACTTTTTTTGCCAAATGGTAGCAGTTGTTGCCCCAATTAAAGCCACTA
The DNA here is from genome assembly GCA_902589095.1 of uncultured Alphaproteobacteria bacterium. GTDB lineage: Bacteria > Pseudomonadota > Alphaproteobacteria > HIMB59 > CACPNW01. Next base: position 41,633 of record CACIRR010000002.1, read on the forward strand.
TAGATGCTATCACACCTACTACTGGTATTGATTTTCCTATATCTAAACCAATTACAAATACTGTTCCAATCAGACCAAGAAGTATTCCAATCCATTGTGTTGTATTAACTTTTTCTTTTAAAATTGGGCCAGATAAAATATTTGTTAACACAGGTTGTAAACCTACAATAAGTGCTGAAAGAGTCGCTGATAAGCCTACACTATATGAAAAAAAGACTCCGCCAAGATAAAATCCATGAAAAAAAACTCCAGTAACACCAGATTGTAATACGAGTGATTTTTTTACAAAAATTTTTTCTTTAAATGCTAAAGCAAACATCAAGAAACCAAAAGCAACTATTACAAAACGAAATGATAATGATGCGAAAGGACTTGCAGATTGAACAATTATTTGTCCACTAACAAATGCTGAACTCCAAAAAAAAACAAATAAGAAGGGAAAAAGGTTTATCATTTATTATTTAATGGTTAATACACTATAACAAGAATAATTTAAGGAGATACTATGTCAATACTGACCAAATATAATGAAGCTTTTTTAAATAAAGATGAAGCTGCAATGAATGAGATTTTGCATGATGATTACAAATTTACAATGCATGCTTCAGGAAATGTTTTATCAAAACAAGATGTTATAAAGTGGGCCATGGGAGATGATATTAATCGAGATAAAGTCAGAATTATATATGAAAACGATGAAATTGGTATTGAGCACGCCTTTGTTACGTTTAAAGATGGAAATACACAAGCCGTGATGGCAGTTTTTAAATTTCAAGATGGAAAAATTATTTCACTTGAGACAGGTGCTACCAATATGCCAAAATAAATTATCATTTAAAGCAAGTAATTAATATTTACTTGCTTTTTCTCATGAATTTACTGATTACAATATTAAAAATTAAAAAAATTCCTAATCTATCATGGAGTTCAAATAATCCCTTAAATTTTAAGCCAAAACTTAATACATTTACTTATCTAGTATTAGGTTTGATCTTATTTGGATTAGGAGAAACTCTTCTAATTACTGCTAATCAAGGAGTTAGTCCTTGGACTGTTCTTGCACAAGGACTGTCATTTCAATTTAATTTATCAATCGGCGTAACGACTTTTATTGTAAGTATAATTGTCTTATTTTTTTGGTATCCTCTAAAACAAAAGCCAGGATTAGGAACTTTATTAAATGTAATATTAATTTCAATTGTAATAGATTTATCAACTCCAATTTTACCTTACCCCAAAACATTATTTTATCAAATTATACAATCAGTGATTGCTGTCCTCATTATTGGGATAGGAAGTGGATTTTATTTAACTGCCAACCTAGGCCCTGGTCCAAGAGATGGCTTAATGACAGGTCTACAAAAATTAACAGACAAACCAATTGCATTAATTAGGACAATTTTAGAAGTTAGTGCAGTATTGATTGGTTTTTATTTTGGCGGAGTAGTGGGAATAGGAACATTATTATTTGCATTTGGGATAGGGCCTGCAGTCTCTTTGGGAATATTTATTGTTATGAAATTTTTTAAATAGTTATAATTTTTTTTGACTTAATATTACATCTACAATTACTGCTATTAATAAATTCATCATGGTGATTGCACAAATAATTATGAAGCTAAAAAAATATATCCATGCCCACCAATATATTTCTTGTAGTGGAAGCATAACAGTTTCCCAGCTAGACAAAGTTAAAACTTGGAAAAGTGTAATTAAAGAAACCCCAACATCTCTCCATCGATAAGGAATAACATCTCCAAATAATATAGAGCCAATTGTTGCATAGATATAAAGAATGATGAAAAGTAGTAAACTCACATAAAATACTTTTTTAATTGAGTTTATTAATGCTTCTATGATTTTTTTTAATTCAGGAATAACTGATATTAATCGCAATACTCTGAATACTCGTAATAGGCGTAATAATAAATAACTAGAATTATTTGGAATTGGAATTAATGAAATAAATACTATTATTGAATCAAATATATTCCAACCATTTTTAAAAAAATCTTTTTTATTAGGTTCACTTATAAAGCGTATTAAAATTTCTATGACAAAAAAAACTGTAATTCCATAATCAAGTAACTGAATGGAATTTTTTATAATAGGATTTAAATCATATGTACTAATACCAACAGTTATTGCATTTAAAATAATAATAAAAATTACAGAAAATTGAAAAATTTTAGATGAATTTAATTTAAATAATGTATTTCTCACTTCGTAAATCTTATACTTAAAATAATTTAATTTTAAATAGTAATATTTTTTTTCATAATCTATAGTATTTTTAAATGCAAAAAGAAAACCAAGAGAAACTTCAGTGTCCTGAATGTGAGTCTACAAATATTAGATTTAGGTTTAAAGTTAATACTAAGGAAAAAAATAATGCATATGCCAATGTTACTGAAGAAATGCAGTGTGCTAGTTGTTTTATGGATATTCCTGCCAATGTATTTATTTACAATACTGATGATGAAATCGAGGAAAATAAAAAAATATGGCAATCTTTTTACAAACCAGAACATTTAAAAGTTGCTGCTCAGTGTTCAAGATGTAGTCAATATTATTGGCAGATTGAAAAACAACTTTCCGATATTAATATTACTTCTCCTGATATTTTTTATCAAACGTATGATACTAAGGGCAGTGGTGGTAAAATGGTTTGCCGTTTATGTGACCCAGAAGCTTTTAAAAACAATAAACAATAAGGAGTAAATATGCCTGTTATTAGAGTAGAGATGTTTGAAAGAACACAAGAACAAAAAAGAGATTTAGCGAGAGAACTTACAGAAGCTTTTATAAGAACGTGTGGGGGGAATAAGGATGCAATTAAAATTCTTATTACTGAAGTCGATAAAAATAATTGGGCTTCAGGTGGCGTTATCACAGCAGATAAGAAAGATTAAATAATGAAAACAGCTATTCTTTTTGGGGCGACGGGGTTGGTAGGTAGTCATTTATTAAATTTATTAGTTAATAGTAATGAGTATGATAAAATTAAAATATTTTCTCGAAAAGAAATCAAAATAAGTAATCCAAAAATTGAAACATTTATTATTGATTTCAAGGAACTAGAAAAAAGTAAGGGTGATATTACTGGCGATGATTGTTTTTTCGTAATTGGAACAACCAGAAGAGTCACTCCAAAAAAAAAAGATTACATTGATGTTGAATTAAATTTACCAATAAAAATTGCTAAGATTGCCAAAAATAATAATATTAAATCTTTTATTTATGTTTCATCTGGTGGCGCTAATGCAAATAGCAGAAATCTCTATTTGCAAAATAAAGGTAAAGCAGAAAAAGAAATAATAAATTTGTCATTTGATTTTACAGCAATTATTCAACCTTCACTTTTATTAGGAAATAGAAAAGAAAATAGAGTAGGGGAGAGAATAGCTAAATCTATTTTTAAAAGTTTATCTTTTATTTTTGTTGGTAAGCTTAGAGCATTTAAAGCTATACATGCTAACAATGTTGCTAAAGCAATTATGCATATCACAAAAAATCAACTAAAGGATTTGTTTTTTACTTCAGATAAACTCGAGGATTTAAGTAGAATAAAGTAAAAATTATTTAAAAATTGTAAGGGTATGATCAAGCCCCTTTAATATATGTTTCTCTAGCGTTTCTGTTGCTAATTTTGTATCTCTTTTTAAGGCTGCTTCAAATATAATTTTATGCTCTTCTTCAGCTTCTTTGCCTCTATATTCTGTTACTGCCATTTGATAGCGAATATATTTATCATATAAAATAGAGTGAAGGTTTAATAAATTTTGAGATCTGCAATTAGACACTAATGCTAAATGAAAACCCCAATCATATTTTTTCCATTCTTCTCTATTTTTTTTATAGTCTTTTTGGGTTTCTTTTTCTAGAAGATGCAATTTATGATGTGAAGCAACTAAATTTCCTTCCCAATCTGTATCTCCATTTTCAATAGATAACTCTAAAGCGTGACATTCTAATAATACTCTTAGGTTTGCAATTTCAATTAAATCATCCTGAGAAAAAGAGTTTACAAAAAATCCTCTTTGTTCTTCAGCTTTAACAAAGCCTTCACTAGCTAATCTGTTTAATGTTTCTCTAATTGTTGATAGGCTAGCATTATAACTATTTTTTAAGTTATCTAATTTTAATTTTATTGATGGTTTTAATTTTCCAAATATTATATCTTTTTTAATAACGTCGTATGTTATTGAACTTATTGTATTTTTTTCATTCATAATAAAATATCATATATTTATTACATTATATAATAATCTAAATAAAATAATAAATTATTCTATTTTAAATTTTTCTAATTTTGTTTGCATTTCTGTCAAAATATCCCTGCTTTTTCTGAGTCATAATGTAGTTATTGCTCATTTAGTATATTATTATCATAAATCCGGTGAAATAATTCAAATAGATAAAATTTAAATATTATTAATACTTTTTATTAAATTAATCTCTTAATATTATAATGTTGATAGAGTGTGCAGGTATGATTACGTAATTACCTTTAGTCTTTAGTATGTTTCTTTTAATTCTTACTTTATTAATATTTTTATAATCATTCATATCTGTTTTATTACTTCCATTTATCGTAAATGTTTTTGTTATTTTAAGGTTATTGTTTAATTTTACACTTACACTTTTATTTTCTGATTTATTTACAATTGATATGCAGTATGTTTCATTATTTTTTGTAACTGCTGCATCAATCATTTTATTATTTTTATAAATTGGTTGTTTACCTAATTTTGGAGAAATAAAATTTTCTGTTTTAATTTTTGATTCTAAAATGACCCCCTTATGATACTTCGTGAATAGTTCTAACACTAATGTTGTAGGCGTTTTCCATATTTTTTTACGATCAATTCTATAATTTCCCATCACATTTATAAGATGATATATTCCTGTATTTCTAATTATATCACCTCTATTAATACATGCGTGAAGAAGTGAAGCTGCATATATTGCATCAGCTATATTATAATTTTCTATAAAATAGGGTGTATGAGCTTCAACATATGTATTCCATTCATCAAATGCTATTTTAATATCCTTATTTGTATTTTTTCTTACTTCATTAATGGTTTGATCCAGCATTAATTCTACTTCAGTTGCAGCTGCGACAGTGGGGAGATATCTAGTTTTATAGTTAGGAGGGTTTTTATCTTTTTCTGTTCTTATTGAATAATAGTGAACACTTAATTCATCTATTTTTTCTCTGATATTTTTTAGAACTTGTTCATTCCAATGACCAAAATGATCTGAGCATGCACCTACTGCTATAAAACGTAATTTGTTGTTAATCTTCTTTATGGCTTTTACAAATTGATCATATTTTTTAGCATAAGTAACTGGATCAGTATGCCCAATCTGCCAACCACCAAACATTTCATTTCCAATGAATATGGTTTTTAAATAATAGGGTTTTTTTCTTCCATTTTTAATTCTCTTTTTGCCATATGTAGTTCTATGATCGCCAGTTATGTATTCTATCCAATTTTGAGCATCTTCAATTGATCCATCCCCTGTATTAATAGTAATCATAGGTTCGCTTCCTATATATTCACACCATTTAAAAAATTCATCAGTGCCCACATCATTATATTCCCATTGATACCAAGCATGATCATAGTAAGGCATCCGATAATCTTTATTTCCAATTGCATTTTCCCAATGATAACCAGATAAAAAATTTCCACCAGGCCACCTTATGTAACTAGGTGTCCATTCTTTTATCATTTCAGTAATATCTTTTCTGAAACCAAAAATTGTATCTTTTGGCATTAATGAACAATTAGCAATATACACAGTGCCCGACTGAATAGTAATTTTAATTTTTTTATTAGAAGAAAATGATTTAAATTTTATTTTTTTTTTAAATTTATTCCAATTATTTTTAGAAACAAATGAAAATTTATTTTCACCAATTTCTATAAATATTTTTTGATTTTCTCCTTTTGTAATAATGCTAAAATCAAATTCATCCTTAGGATCAACAATATATAAATTTTGTTGAATTCCTCTTTTTGTCTTATTTTTTTCTCTAATAGTAATTTGCTGAGATTGTTTGGCACTTCCATACCTGCTGGTTAGTTCATTACCTTTGACAATGTAATTACTATTTGAATGGGCGTACATGACATATTTTGCTGATGCATTGTAACCTTTCCAAGGCTGAATAATGCCAAAATCTAGATGATCATGCTCAAGACCATTGTTCCACATTAATTTATCAGGTCCACAAAATTTTCTATTTTGAATTACTTCAGCCCATATTCCATTTCTATAAATAGCATCACCAATATGCTCAAGATTTGTTCCAAACATATGTTTAGATAAATTGGAAATTATATTTTTTTTGGAAAAATTAATTTCCGAAATTTTATTAGTCATTCATTCCCCAAATTTTATCTTTTGGTAGATGAACGAAGATTTGGTCATCTTCTTTCATATTATCTATACCAACTGATTGGAGAGAGCATTCTAAATGTACATTATTCACATTAATTTTATAGCGCGTATGTGTACCTGAGAATATTACAGATGTAATTTTTCCTTGATAGGAGTTGTGGTCAAATTCATTATTTTTTGAAATTTTAATATTTTCTGGTCTAATTGTAAGAAATAATTTTTTATTAAGATCACGAATATTATCACCTTGATATTCACAAAAACCAATTTCACTTTGTATTTTGTTATCTACAATATCTGCATTGATAAAATTTACACCTCCAAAAAATTTTGCTGCCTTGATATTTTTTGGTTTTTCATAATAGTTTTTGGGAGATGTGAAATTTTGTAACTCTCCATCAAATATTAGAGCAATCTTATCAGCGAGTAAAACTGCTTCCTCCTGATCATGTGTAACAAATATTGTTGTAACATTTAATTTTTGTTGAATAGTTAAAATAAGTTCTCTCATTTCATCTCGTAAATGGGCATCTAGGTTGCTTAACGGCTCATCTAATAAAAGCAATCGTGGACTAGCAATAAGTGCTCTTGCAAGCGCTACACGTTGTTGTTGTCCCCCAGATAATTGTTTTGGTTTTCTTAAGCCAATATCTGGTAATTTAACTAAATCTAACATTTCTTTTACTCTTTCATCGATTATGCTTTTATTTACACCTTTCATTTTAAGAGCAAATCCTACATTCTCATTTACATTCATATAAGGAAATAAAAGATAATTCTGGAATACCATTACCACACCTCTTTTTTCTGTAGGTATAGGTAAAAGAGATTCATTATCTAGAGTGATGTTACCATTATCAGGTTGAAATAACCCTGTGATCATTTTTAATATTGTTGTTTTTCCGCAACCTGATGGTCCAAGAAAAGCTACTAATTGACCACTATTAATATCTAAATTTACATTATTAACCGCAGGCCGATCCATTCCTTGAAAATTTTTAACTAAATTTTCTATTTTTAAATCACTCATTCATACCTCATTTAAATTTTACCAAATCCACTTGTTGCTCCTGATTGACCTGATACAAATTTAGAAGTGAAAACTAATATCAAGATTGCTGGAAAAATAAATATTATTGATATTGCTGCTGTTAAAGCAGGGTTACCAGAAGATGCAGTAGAAAAAACTAAAAGAGGAAGGGTCATTACTTTTCCTGCTCCTATTAAGAAGGTGAGTAGATACTGACTCCAAGATACTAAAAAAGCAAAAAGAGCTGCCACGACCATCCCTGGCGCTATTGCAGGTAGTGTAATTTGAAAAAAAGTAGTAGTTTTATTTGCACCTAATGTTCTTGCCTGATGTTCAAAATCTGGATTATAGTTTGCAAATATTCCTGTCATGGTAAGTACTACATAAGGCATAATTGGTACTAAATGTACTAAACATACTCCAAAAAAACTTCCCGAGAAACCAATTGAAATAAAATTAATATTTAAACCTAAAACAAATGCAATAGGAGGAAGAATAGTAGGTGAGACCATGATGAATATTATTAATTTTTTAAATCTAAAATTTAATAAGCCTAAAACCCTTGCTGCTGGTAATGCGATGATTATAGATACAATTGTTACTAAAATACCAATTGTTAAACTATTAACTAAAGCTTTAATAACAGTTGGATTTGATGCCCATAGATCTAGAAAACCTTCAAAAGTTCTTTGTCCAGGTTTAGGGATAAGCTTTAATCTCACCCATGCCTGTAAACTTAATTCTTTTGGAATAACTTGCGGATAAAACCATCTAAAAGAAAAGGCATTAATAAAAAAAGCAATTAAGGGTAAAATTAATATTAGTGCGCCCAAATAAATGGAATAAATATTAATTCTTTTTAAATTATTATTCATTAATCTTTCCTTATTTTAGCTTGCGTTAACCAAAAATAAAAAACTACTAGTATCATTACAATTAATGCAATTATAATGCTCAACGCCATACCTTCACTTCTTGCATTCAAGTCAGGATTTAAGAAAAATTCAAAAGCCATCACAGGTAGCATCTGAGGATAAATAACGCCGAGTAAAGCAGGCACTTCATATGCACCAAAACTGAAAGCAAATACGATAATTGAAGCGGAAAACAAATTTGGCATTACTAGTGGTAGAATGACATATCTAAATCTTTGCCATCTATTAGCGCCCAGACTTTGTGCTAATTCTTCAAAATTCTCTCCTAATGATTGTAATACAGACATTAAAATGATGAAGAAAAAAGCAGCTTCTTTCCAAATATATGCAAGAATAATTCCAAAACCATATTTATCTCTAACAAGAACAGGAAAATCACCTGGACTAGAAATCATACCTATCTGAGCTGCTAGTCTTGCCAACAAACCACTTTGAGAAAAAACAAAAATCATACCAACTGCAACTACTAAGTGCGGCATAGGTAGATTTAATGAATAAATAAAATTACATAATGTTTTACCAACAAAAGTTTTTCTAATTGCTAAAGCTCCAAATAGAGCAAATACTGCAGCTAAAAATGTGCTAGCAAAACTCACCCATAAGTTAAGAGCTAATCCCGACCAAAATAACTTTGCATATCTTTCTGAAAACATAACATTGTAGTATGCAGAAAAATTAAGTTCATATTTGCCAATAGCTGGTTGATATCCTAAACTTTGAAGAAAGCCATAAAAGATACCACCAAAAAAAAGAGTAATAATTATAAGAAGAGGCGGGGTAAGAGATAAAACAATTTTCAATCTTTCCCCGCCCATTTTAGATCTTATTTAAGAAGTACGTTTGCTTCCCAATCAGCTTCTATCAAATCTTGGTACTCAGCAGCGATATCTGAAACCAAAGCTTTCGCTAAAATGTTTTGATCTTCAGCAGCATCTCCAAGATTGTTTTGTGCATCTTCAATAGCAGCTTTTCCAGCAGCATCAGTTACTTTAGCAGTGCTGATACCCCATCCACAACAAAAACCATTTGCAGGTTGAACTTGTGCAGCTTGAAGTTCAGGCTCTAATACTAAATTAGCATAGACTAGAGCAGCAGCTTTATTAGGCGCGTTATATGGTATTGCCCAATAATTGAAGTCACCGATCATATTTTCATAGAACGCAAAAGCTCTTGAAGTAGGAGGTGTAGTTCCTGCAGTGTTTGTTGGTCCAGCACCTCTTGGTGATTGTGTGAAATCTAGATCAACTTCACCATTTGCAAATAAACTATGCATTTCCGCATTGTCTTTTGGATATGTTTCACCACTTCTCCATAAATCCTTCTCCCAAGAATTTAAAAGCTCCCAAACTTTTGGTGCCCATTTATCATATAATGCTTGATTGAATGGACCTACCCATTGCTCCTGACCTCCACTTAATTCAAAGAAAATTTGTTTTACAAATCGTGTACCAACAAATCCACCTTTCCCAGGTCTAATATAAGTAAATCTTCCTGGGTTGCTTGCAATCCAGTCACTTAATTCAGCATAACTTCTCGGCATATCATCATAATTATTTCTAGCCGAGTCATACATGAAGTGGAATTGAGCACTTGACCAAGGGCTCTCCATTCCATCTACAGGTCTACCGAAGTCAAGATTTACAGCTGGGTTATCCCAAGCAACAAATTCACTATTTGGAAGACCAGCAGCAAAAGGACCATACAATAAGTTAGCTTGTTTAAGTGTCCAGAAATTTTCACCATTAATCCAAATTAAATCAATGCTTCCACCATCGCCAGTTACTCCAGCTTCTTTTTCACTGAGTACTTGGTTAACAGCATCAACAGTTCCAGCTAAAGGAACTCTATTCAAGGTGATGTTATATTTTTCCTTTAATGGAACACCATAGAAATCATCAACAAAACCATTGATAGCATCAGATCCACCCCACATATAGACGTTTACTTGTCCACCATCAGCTGCTTTTAAAACATCATCCCAAGAACCAAAACCTGGAGCTGTTTCAGCAACAACTAATTTTGAAAAAAATAAACTTGTTAATGTAAAGGCGATAATTTTTAAATATTTCATTTTACCTCCAATTAAAAACATCAAATAAGTAAATTATTTGATTTGTTATCCTTTGGTGAAATATAATCTACCAAAGGAATCTCTTCTACAAGCTTTAAATCATTCCAAGCTGCAAATTCTAATAACTCTTTACTATAATCGCCTTGACCAACTGCATAATGATGTTCATGACCTATAATGTTTAGTGTATTTATCAAGTTTTCTGCCGATATTGGATCTCTGTTAAGTTGTGTCTCTTTGAACCATCCTCTTGTTCCATCAAAACCTTTATTTGTATGTTCAAATATTTCAGAATTTAAAATTAAAATCCTTTCAGCGTTATTTCCAAGATAAGTTGTTGTTGATGATTGTGGTTTAAATACTTGATCTCCTGCAACACCATATTTTTTTTCAGTTTTTCTTCCTAGTGTTGAATGATCCACCCAGCTAATACCATCTTCATTTGCAAAATGTCTAGGAGAAACGCCGCAATGCCACATTAATACAGCGTTTGCTTTTTTATCAAAAGTAGCAAGATCAAGTAGAGTTGATGATTTTTTTGTATTAGAAATATAATTGAGGAGGAGCATGCTTATTGAACCCTGAACATCCCCTTCACAAGAAACTGCAATTCCATCTTCACTACCCATCCAGCCGTATGCCATACATGGAGCTATGTCATAAAGTTCTTGAAACTGAGACCAACACTGTACAGCTAGTGAGTCCCAATCATTTTCTTCCCTCATTTGTTTTAGAGCAAAATACACTCTAGTTACTCTATTAAAAGAGTCATCATTAGAAACATGAATAGAACTAGCAGCAGCTTTAATTTTTTTAATTTCTTCGTCTATTAATGATTGTTTAAAATTTTTTGCTTTATCTATTAGTTCTTTAATTGTTGTCTCTTCTATGCTTGTGCCTATATTTGTTTTGATTTTCGCATTATCAACAATCATATTATCAAAACCAGGAGATATTCCTCCAATTAACCCCAATTTTGATTGTTTTAATTTTTTTAGAGCAATTAAAGATCGTAATGTTATTAAAAATTTATTTTTAAATTCATCGGTATCTGCATAATTATAGAACCATTTTGTTTTAATTTTTTTCTCTGAAAGTAGTTTTTTTATAATTCCTAAATAATGACTTGTAGAAACTAAAGAATGTAATTTTACATCACCCTCTGTTTCTTGATCTGGTACCGCCCATATTCCTATTTTATTTACAATATTACAAAGAGGGTAAAGTTGTTCACCTGAGCTGCATGAACTAGTTTGCAAAATTAGAAAATCTATTTTTTTATTAAAAAATCTCTCAGCTTCTTCCGAGTCTTCTCTAGAAAAAATTGTTTTATGGAATGATAATAATTCAACATCATAATTTTTTAAAATTAACTTAAGGTGCTCTTCAGAATTTTTTCTTACATTTTGTTCTTCAGCATAATAAGGACTTATTGATGTCGCTACAAATCCTATACGTAATACTTCTTTCATTTGTTTTATTATTAAATGTTATAATGTTTATAATGTCAATTATTATATATTGACTTTAATATTATAAATGTATTGAAATGATATTTAAATTTTAAATAAAAATTATACTAAATGTTATAACAACTAAATGTTAGATAAAGATAAATTAGACTGGATATATAATAAATTATTTACAATTCGTTTTTTTGAAGAACGAATTAAAAAAATAGCAAAAGAAAAAAGTGTTCCAGGTTATTTGCATACTTGTATAGGTTCAGAAGCAATTTGTGTTGGCGTCATGGCAGCTCTTAATAAAGATGATTGGATATCTAGTACTTATAGAAACCACGGACATGCTATAGCAAAAGATTGTAATTTGAATCAAATTACCTCTGAAATATACGGTCGCTCTACTGGAATTTGTAAAGGTAGAGGTGGCAGTATGCACATCAGTGATTTTGATAGGGGAATGTTAGGTTCTTTTGGCATTGTTGCTGCAGGTCCACCAGTTGTATTGGGTGCTGCTCTTCAAGAAAAAATTAATAATGGAAGTAAAAATTCAGTTTCTTTTTTTGGAGATGGCGCAATTCATAATGGAGCATTTCATGAAGCTGCTGGCTTAGCTAAATTATGGAACATACCCATGCTATTTGTTTGTGAAAATAATGGTTATGCTGAAGCAACTGCAACAGATTGGCATTTAAATACTAAAGAATTGTCTGACATTTCTAAAGCTTACGACATGGTAGCATATAGAGGAAATGGGAATGACGTTTTTGAAGTTTTTAATTTAACTAACAAAGCATTAGAAGAGAGTAGAAACAAACAAACACCAATTTTTTTAGAATTTAAAAATTATCGTTTTTCAGGACAGTATGAAGGTGACACCCAATTATATCAGCCACAAGAAGAAATAGAAAATGCAAAAAAAAATGATCCAATAAAATTAGCAATTGATAATGCTAAAAATCATAATTTAACTAAAGATGATATTGAGACATATAAAAAAAATGCTTTGGATGCAGTAAACTCTGCATTTGATTTCGCTGATACGCAACCATGGCCAAAAGGAGAAGACGCATTACAAGAAGTTTATGTAAATTATCCAAAGGAGGTAAATTAATTGCCCATCAAAACAGTTAAAGAAGCTATTAATGATGCATTAGTTCAATCATTTGAAAATGATAAGAATGTTATTCTAATGGGAGAGGATATTGCTGGTGGTAAAGGCAGAGAGCAGTATCAAGGGACTCAAGACGCCTGGGGTGGTCCTTTTGGTGTAACACAGGGATTGTTTACAAAATTTGGAGGGGAGCGAGTTAGAGATACTACTATTGCTGAAGCAGGTTTTTTTGGCGCAGCTGTTGGAGCGGCAATGACAGGTTTAAGACCAATTGTTGAACTTATGTATGTTGATTTTGCTGGTGTATGTTTTGATCAAATGATGAATCAAGCTGCAAAAGTTAGATACATGTTTGGGGGTAAACAAAAAGTTCCAATGGTTGTGAGAACTGTTGTTGGGGCAGGTTTTAGAGCAGGAAGTGAGCATTCACAAACTCTTTATAGCTTATATACACATATTCCTGGTTTAAAAGTTGTAGCACCTTATGATGCTTATGATGCCAAAGGATTATTGTTATCATCTATTCAAGATGATGATCCAGTAATTTTTATGGAACATAAAAGGTTATACATGACTTCCTGTGAGGTGCCTGATGATTTAAAACCAATACCTCTTGGAAAAGGAAAAATAAGAAAAAATGGAAGCGATGTCACTATAATTGCCATACAAAGAATGAATCTTTTTGCAGAAGAAGCAGCAAAAGAACTAGAAAATAATAACATTAGTTGTGAAATAATTGATCCAAGATCTTACTCACCTCTTGATGAAGATTTAATTTATACTTCAGTCAAAAAAACAGGTAGGGTTATAATTGTAGATGAGTCTAACCCTAAATGTTCTCTTGCATCTGAAATTTCATCGTTAATATCTGAAAATTGTTTTTCTGATCTAAAGTCTGGAGTAATTAAAATTACTGCACCTCACACGCCTGTTCCATTTAGCCCGCCAATGGAAGACTTCTATATACCTTCATCAAAAAAGATTGGAGATGCAGCTAAGGAATTGCTTAATGCTTAGACAAGCTTCAACTAAATATCAAAACGTCTATTCTGTTATAAAAAATAATATTGCTTCAAATAAATGGCCTGTTGGAAAAATTATACCTTCTGAGCATGAACTCGTTGATTACTTTAGGGTAAGCAGAATAACAATTCGTTCAGCTCTAAATATGTTAGAAAATGATGGCTTGGTAACTCGAAAAAGAGGCAAAGGTACAATTGTAAAAAATACAACTAATAATGACAACAACTGCTTTCAATCTTTAACTCAAAAAATTTTACAAAATGGTGATATTCCATCATCAGAGATTTTAGAATTTAAAAAAATAACAAACAAAGATCATACAAAATATTTCACTAACGATACAACCTTATATTTTATCAAGCGCTTAAGAAGTGTTAATGAAAAACCTTACTTAGTTAGTAATGCTTATATTTCTTACGATTTATGTTTTGGGTTAAATGAAAATTATTTTACACAAAAAGGTGATAATCAATCTTTGATTCATGTACTAACAAATAATTTTAAAATTAATTTTATTGAAAATTCTCAATTTGTATGTGCGAAAGAGTTATCAAATTCTGATTCTAAAGTATTAAAAAAAGATCCTGGCACACCATGCCTTTCACAAGATTGTTTATTGTTTGATCATGATAATCGGTTAGTTCTTGTTGATCAAAATATCACTTTTAATACACTAAGTTTTAATTCCAGAGCCATTTCATGACTGTACCAAATCATATTTTAGATAAATTTCCCAAACTATCCTCCGGACATCTACTTAAGAATCTTGAGTTACCTGTAGGAAAAAATAAGATTATATTAGACACTGATACTGCAAATGAGATTGACGATCAGTTTGCTTTAGCTTGGGCTCTTTTATCATCTGATAAAATAGATTTATTAGGAGTTACAGCTGAGCCTTACTCTTTTCAGCATCATAAAGATGAGCTTTTGGAGGCCTATGATATTATTTCAAATAATAAAAAAATTGATAAATCAAATGAAGAGTTAATTGCATCTTATCATAGTTGGGTAAACGGATTGATAGAGTCTAAAACTCATCCTAATGATATTTATTT
>CACIRR010000003.1 GCA_902589095.1 uncultured Alphaproteobacteria bacterium
ATAATCAATAGCAAATAATAAATCTCGCGAAGAAAGACTGATTATTTTATTTTTCACTTTTTTATTTTTATACGTCATAAACACATCTAAAACCTAAAGTTGATGCTCGGTTCATTCCCTCATTTAATAATTGAAGTTTCCAATGATAATTATTTTTTCTTGCTCCTCCACCGACATGCCAATGATCTTGTGCATAAAAAAAACTCCCACCTCTTAAAAGTGCAAATTTATGTTCCCCGTCATCATAAACTCCAGACGTCCATTCCCAGATATTACCACTTAAATCTTCACACCCACACCAGCTAGCTCCTTTTTTATACGCATTTACAGGTGTTAATGCACCATGATCATGATTACAAACCAAGGGATCAAATATATCGCCCCAAGGCCATTCTAAATAGTTTGGGCCAGCAGCGATGTATTGCCATTCTTCATCAGTTGGAAGTCTTCCACCAACCCATTTAGCATATTGCATTGCATCATGTTGGGATACACAAACTACAGGATAATTATTTTTAATTTTATTTGGATTATGTGCTAAAAATCTTTGAGGGTCTGCTGGTTTATAACCTGTGCTTTTTATAAAATTTAAGAATTGTTGATTTGTCACTGGATATTTATCTACGTATAAATTTTTAATAAAAACATTCTTTGGTCCATGATCTAACGAACAAGTCCCTTCTAAGGTAAGGTGTGCAACTCTATAAATATACTCAGATGAATCTATGAATATTTTATTATTTTGAATAGATTTCATATATAAATAATTATGTAAGATCTTTAACAGTATCAATAAAAAAAGGTGATTTAATATGATTATTTAGCAAAGGATCTTTTGTTGATTTCATCCACTTAGTAATCTTTCTCAAAAGGTCTTGTCTTATTTTTTTATATTTCTTATTTTGAGCTAAATTTTTTTTTTCAAATTTATCTTTTTTGATATGATAGAGCTCATAACGGTCTCTTACATTAATCATTTGTTTTAACATTGCTTTGTATGTAGGGCCCATCATTACGTCTCCTGGAACCCTTATTATTTTATCTGAGTCAAAATTTATTATTAATTTATAATTTTTGTCTCTTATACATCGTATTGGATCAAATAAATCATGGTACGTTTTTTCTGCAAATATGTTTTTATTTTCGTTATATTTTTTATTCATGATCAATGGGTAAAAGCTTTTTCCCTGAATAATTTTTGGTATTTTTATTTTTGCAAAATCCAACAAGGTTGGCAGAATATCAATATTTGAAATTAATTCTTTGAATTTTTTATTTTTAATTTTAAGCTTAGGATAAGAAATAATTAAACTAGTTTCAATTCCAGCATCATACAGCGTACCTTTTGCTCTTGGAAAGGGTATTCCGTGATCTGTCGTGAATAATATTATTGTATTTTCATAAAGGTTTGTTCTTTTTAAAATATTAATAATTTTACCAACTGAGTCATCCATTTTTTTTATTGCTCCTTGCATTGATGCAAACTCTTTTCTAATATCATGATTATTTGGAATATATTTTGGAACAGATATGCCCTTAGATTTAAAGGGTTTAACTCCCCCAAAATCAAAAGGTCGATGAGGTTCAAAGAAATTTATCTCTGCATAAAAAGGTTTTTTAAATAAATTGCTATCAATATTTTCTCTTATATTTTTGACTACTGCATCTGCAGGTCTTTCTGGAAAAATTTTTTTGAAACCTAAGGTTTTCTCATTGTAAGTAACATGCTGTAATCCAAAAAGAATTGAGTTATAAGCATTCTTCAAAAAATATTTTGCAATATGATCAACCTTTTCATCAAGACTCCAACCAAAATGGGCATGGGCCAAACCCAAAACACCATTATTATGAGGATACAAACCGGTTGCTATTGCAGCTCTGCTAGGACTGCAACCTGGACTTGTTGCATATGAATTTTCAAATAAAATTCCGTTTTTTGCAAGAGCATCAATTGCTTTTGTGCTAACAGACTTAACTCCATAACACCCAAGATGCTTGCCAATATCATGACATATAATTTTAATAATATTTGGATGAGTCAAAAAAAATTAACCTTTTACTGATCCAGCAGTTAAGCCATTAATAACTCTTTCCTGGAATAATACAAATACAGTTATACTTGGCAAAATACTAATTACCACTGCAGCAAACATTCCTACATAATCTGAAAAGAATTGATTAGTAAAATAACTTATTCCAAATTGAATAGTTCTTATGTCTGTTGAAGATGTCAAAAGCATTGCATAGATAAATTCATTCCAACACAAAATAAATTGAAACGTTCCCGCAGTTGCCAAGCCTGGCAAAGCTAAAGGTAACATAATCCTAAAATATCTAGCAGCAAAATTACAACCATCTAAAAATGACGCCTCTTCAATTTCCTTGGGTATGGATTTAAAAAACTCTGTAAGAATAAATGTTGAGACAGGAAGTCCAACAGCACAATAAACTAAAATTAGTCCAAACCTTGTATCATAAAGATTTAAAAAATTAATAATTGCAAAATAAGGAATTATCAGTGCATTTAATGGAACTAATATACCAGCCGTTATCATTAAAAATAGAACATTCTTTCCCCAAAAAGTATGTCGAGCTATTGCAAATGCACACATTGATGAAAATAAAATATTTAAGAAGGTTGCACTGGTACTAATTACTAAAGAATTAATTATTAGCTTTCCTAGTCCTGCCTCACGAATAGCATTAGAATAATTTTGAAATTGAAATACCGCTGGTAGTTTAAATGGGTCATCAAGTAATTCTGCATTAGTTTTCAATGAGGCGAGCACCAACCATAGAAAAGGAAATACTGCATAAAAGACAAAGGATATTATGATTACCCATTTAAAAATAAAATAAAAGTTTGAAGATAGATCTCTTTGCATTTTAGTTATAGGTTTCACTTTTTAATAATTTACGAAGTGATAATAAAAGAATAGCACCAATTGCTATCATTATCACTCCTGCGGCATTTCCTCGACCAAGTCTTTGTACTGATAATTCATTCCAGATATAAACAACAAGCACTTGTGTTTTATTTGCGGGTCCTCCCGCAGTCATCAAATATACATATTCAAACTGTCTTAAGTTAAATATGACAGCTAAAATTATACATAGAAAAAAAGTACTTTTAATTAACGGTGCAGTAATATGTAGATCTTTTTGAAATTGGCTAGCTCCATCTATATTAGCTGCATCATAATAATCCTCTGAAATGCCCGCAGTTTTTGCAAGCATAATAACCATAAAATATCCAACATAACACAAAGAGAAACCAATTAAGGCTGCATTTGCTGTTCTTATATTACCAAGCCAGTTGTGATTTTTATAATCAGAAAAACCAATGTAGTCTAACAAGAAATTAACTAAACCATATTCTGCATTGAACATAGCAGCCCATAACATAGCTATCGCAGCTGATGACACAACCTGAGGAATAAATAGAACTGTTCTAAATACTTTCCATCCTCTAGACCTATGAGCCAAAAGTAATGCAATTATTAGTGCTAAAGGAACAGTAATTAAAGCAGCAGTAAGGCACCAATATAGATTATTGGTTATTGCTCTTACAAAAGATTTTTTATTAAATAATTTAGTGTAATTTTCTAGACCAACAAATTCTGCACTAATTCCATCCCAGTTAGTAAAACTTGTAACAAAAAGAAAAAGAATAGGTATGATAAAAAAAAGAAAAAAAAGAATAATTGCAGGGGCAATAAATAACAGAAGCCATACAACTTCATCTTTTTTTATTTGCATAAATAGATAAAACTATGAGGTAATGAATACCTCATAGTTATTTAGATTATTATTCGGCGTCTTTTAGCATTTCAACAGCGCCCTCTGGTGTCACTTCACCTAAAGCTAAAGCTGACAATGCTTGTGGAAATTCACTTACAATTGGTAAAGAACCCATTCCGTTCATGAATGTTTTAGCTACATAAGGAGCATTTCCTTTTTGCTCATTCATTTCAATGAATAGTCTGTCCATATCGCTAGGTAAATCAGCCTTTACAATAAACATCGCGCCAGAACTATAAGATAGTCTTGCAACATTTTCTGGAGTTGTTAACCATTTTAAGAATTTTACAACCGCTTCTTCTTTTGCTGGATCAGATTGTTTACCAGCAGCTAAAGAAGATTGCTTTCCACCAACATAGCCACCTGGAGCACCTTCTCCACCAGTTAGCATTGGAGCTGGAGCTACACCTATATTTTCATGCAAGCCAGGTATACCATCAGAAGTATAACGAGCGATGAACCAAGGTCCATTCATGAAAACTGCAGTTCTTTCATTTAAGAAATGTCCACCAGAGACACCCGCATCTGCACCAACTGCATCACTTGTAGTGTATTGATACATTTTTTCCATAACTTCAAAAGCTTTTACAAAAGCAGGATCATCAAGTCCTCTCTCATAAACATTTGGTCCACCAGCTGAAGCTAGTGCTTGAGAAAACCACAACATTGAGGTCCAAGCATTTTTAGCTGTCATTTGTGACGTACAAACTTTTCCTGTTGCAGTAACAGCTTCGCACATTTTGAAGAATTCATCATACGTAGCAGGAAACTCATCATAACCAGCAGCTTTTAATAATTTTTTATTATAAGTAACTGGTGTCACAAAAAGTTCATATGGCAGATTAGTTAATTGACCGCCCATCATATTACTTTCAAGAGCTCCTTCTGGGTAAACATTATTCCAATGTGAGTCAGAAGCTACATGAGGAGCAAGATCCATTGCCTTGCCACTTCTGTGCAAAATACTCAGTAAGTCTGCGCCAACTGTAAATATATCTGGCAAATCACCAGTAGATATCTGAGCAGTTAATTTTTGTGCATAAATATCGTAATCAGTTTGTTCCTCTATTACAACTTTTATAGAACCTGAATTTGCAGAATTGAATTCATCTACAAGTTCACTAATAACTGTTGACTTTGAGTCTTTTCCAACCCAAATTGATGGCCAGTTAATTGTAATTTCTGCAGAAGCTACTGTCGAAATTACAGTTAGTGAAGTTGAAATGAAAACTACTGAAAATAATTTTAATATTGATTTAATCATTAGTCCTCCAATTTTCTTAAAGGTTTAAAACATACTTATACTTTATACAAGAGTAAAAAGTGTTAGAAATTTTATAAAATTAAACAAAATTGGGTAAATATTTTGTTTAAAAAAAAATAAAAAATCACTAAATTAAAAAAAAAATAAATTCTTGAGTTATCAATACAATAAAGTATTTAAATTATGGAAATCAGCCAAATAAATTATTAATTTTAAGAAAATTTGAGGTAAAAACAAAGTATGAAATCTAGCAATATTGGAAAATTTATACACATTAAAAAATTATGTAACGATCAAGGTCATTTACAAATGCTCGCAATCGATCAAAGACCACCAATATTTAATTTAATAAAAAATAAAAAAAAGAGATATATCTACAAGGATGTCGTCGATTTTAAAAAACATATATCACTAAGCCTATCTAAGCACTCCACTGCTATACTAATGGATCCGGTTTATTCAGTGCCTAATTTAATTACTTCAAGTAAAAGTAAAGGCTTGATAGTTACTCTTGAAGATCATGATTTTATTGAAAAAGATAAAGGTAGATATTCAAAAAATATTAAAAATTGGTCAGTTGAAAAAATAAAAAGAATGGGTGGTGATGCTGTCAAAGTACTAGCTTGGTATCGACCTGATGCTGATGAAAAATCTATTGAACATCAAAAAAAATATATAGCAACAATAGGCAGGGAATGTCAAAAATATGATATTCCTTTTTTATTAGAACTATTGGTTTATCCATTTAAAAATGAAATTGGATATTCAAAAGACTATAAAGAGCAACTATATAAAAATCACAATCATGTAATTGATAGTGTGAAAGAATTTTCTAAAGCAAAATACAAAGTTGATATTTTTAAATTAGAAAGTCCTGTAGATAGTAACCAATTACAAAATAGTAAATTCACTAAAGCTACAGAAGATGCTTTCAAAGAATTGTCTAAGGCAACAAGAAATATTCCATGGGTAATGCTTTCCTCCGGGATGAGTAAGAATTCTTTTTTTAATTGCTTAAAATTAGCTTATAAAAATGGTGCCTCGGGATATCTTGCGGGCAGAACTATTTGGCTAGATGCTTTTAAAGATTATCCAAATTATAAAAAAATAATAACAAAGCTTAATAAGGAAAGTCTAAGTTATGTTAAAAAATTAAATGAACTTACGAATAAAAACGCTCTATCTTTAGAAAAATTTTTAACACAAAAACTAATCCAAAAAAACGCTGCAAATTTTAAAGCTATTTATAAAGGCTTTCGATGATTGGGTGCTTTAGTTTAGCAAGAGAAACTTTTGATATTAAATTTGCCAAGAAAAAATTAGCAACAACCAAAAGAATAATAAAAAAATTAAATAAAAATATAAATTTTTTTGATGAGTTAATAACTAATGATGAAATTGGAAAAAGCGCTTTAAAACACTTTGAAAATATTAAATGCACAAAGTTTATAGTTATTCAATCAACTTTTACTGATGCAAAATTTATTTCTTCTTTTGTTAAGAAATTTAAAAAACCTGTATTATTTATTTCATTTAAAGAAAAAAGATCGGGCGGACGCTTAAGATTGAATTCACTTTGTGGAGTAAATTTAGGATTACATGCATTAATTAAAAGTAAATTTTATTCTAATTTTATAATTTTCAAGACTGAGGAGCGATCTTTTTCAAATGAAATATTAAAATTTATTAAAAATAAGAATAATTTTACTAAAAAAAATTATTTGAGAAAAATAAATTCAAAAAATATTAATAATAGAATTATCAATTTTAAAAAACCACAGTTAGGGCTGATCGGTGAAAGGCCAGAAGGCTTTGATACTTGTGATTTTAATAATGAAGATTTAAAATCCAAGTTTAATGCCAAAATAAAAAAGATAAAATTGCAAAATTTATTTAATATTTCAAGCAAGGTTGATAAAAAAATAATCAATGCAACAAAGAAAAATATAAGCAAAAAACTTAAACATATAAATCAAGTAAACCAAAAAGAACTGAATAAAAGTATATCTCTATTCCATGGTCTTAAACAAGTTCAACAAAAACAAAATATTGATGCATTTGCAGTTCGTTGTTGGCCTGAAATGTTCACAGAGTATGGTTGTGCTTCATGTGGACCAATGGCTATGATGAATGAAAATAAAATAAGCTCTGCTTGTGAAGCTGATGTACTTGGAAGCTTAACATGCAACATTTTAAATCAATTAAATAACAAGCCAGCTTTATTAGTCGATATTGTCGATGTGGATGACAGAGATAATACCACTGTTTTTTGGCATTGTGGACTAGCCCCTATAAGTATGGCAGAGAAAAATACACCCAGTGCCACAGTTCACTCTAATAGAAGAAAGCCTCTTCTGCATAACTTTGCGCTTAAGTCAGGTGATATAACAATTTTTCGTGTTTCAAAATCAGAAAATAAATTAAAATTTATAGTAATGAATGGAACAGTGCTTAAAAGAAAAAATTCTTTTTCTGGAACTTCAGGAGTAATAAGTTTAGGTAAAAATACACACAACAAAATAAAAAATTTATTTTTAAGCGGTTTAGAACATCATGTAGGGTTTACTTATGGAAATGTGCTTGAAGATATTAAAAGCTTAGGAAAGCAGTTAAGAATACCTACATATACAATATGAACGCAACTACAAAATATGGAATTATTGGAACTGGTGTAATGGGCCAAGAACATATTCAAAATATAAATATAATTGAAAATGCAGAAGTAGTAGCAATTTGTGATACTAATGAAGGCTCTAAAAACAAGGCCAAGTCATTAGTCAAAGAGTCAACAATATTTTATAATAATTTAAATGAATTAATAAGTGCAAATACTGCAGATGCTTATATTATTGCTACACCCAATTATACACATATAGATGTATTAGAACAAATATTAGTAACAAACAAACATTTGTTAGTTGAAAAACCATTGTGCACAACGACTGAAGATTGTAAAAAATTTGAGCTACTTTCAAAAGATTATTCAAAGATAATTTGGACTGGAATGGAATATAGATATATGCCACCTGTAAAACGTTTGATTGATGAAGTTCATAATAATGTCATTGGTAATATTAAAATGTTATCAATACGTGAACATCGATTTCCTTTTTTACACAAAGTTGATGATTGGAATAGATTTGCTATTAACACAGGAGGTACATTAGTTGAAAAATGTTGTCACTTCTTTGACTTGATGCGACTCGTTATTCAAAGTGAGCCAATCAAAGTTTATGCAAGCGGAAATCAAGATGTTAATCATTTGGATGAAAAATATGATGGTAAAACTCCAGATATTATAGACAATGCATATGTAATTGTTGATTTTGAAAACGGTGCACGAGCAATGCTTGATTTATGTATGTTTGCAGAAAATTCAGAATACCAAGAAGAAATAGTGGCTGTTGGTGACCTAGGAAAAGTTGAAACATTTGTTCCGTCCAGTGCTTCAGGTAAAGACTCTTCAGAAGTTATAATTGGTATACGAAAAGATAATGTTGTTAAATCAACAGAAATAAAAGTTGATAAGGAAATTTTATTAGCAGGTCATCATCACGGTTCAACTTATTATGAACATTTAGCATTTATAAATGCTATTCAAAAAAATGAAAAACCTGAAGTATCTTTAAGAGATGGATTAATGTCAGTAGCTATTGGTGAGGCAGCTGAAAACTCTATCAAAGAAAACAGAGTTGTATTTATGAAAGAATTTAATTTATAAATTGAAAAATTCTTTTGCAGTTTTAGCTATAAATTCACTTACTCTTTTGTTAGACTCTTCAGTCACTCCTGCAACATGGGGACTGAGTATGCAATTTGTATTTTTTTTAACTTTTTCTAAAAAAGCTTTAGGTACAGGTTCTGTATTGTAAACATCAAGTGCAAATCCTGAAATCAGCTTTTCTTCATAGGCTCTTAATAAATCTTGTTCGTTAACGATAGAACCTCGTGACGAATTAATGATAATAGGCTGTTTTACCATTTTCTTGAAAGTATTATAATTTAATAAATTTTTAGTATTTTCAGTGAGAGGTAAGTGAATTGAAATTACATCTGACATTCTAAAAACATCATTTATATCAATTAATTTTGTATCAAATTGATTACCAACACTTGGATCAAGATATGGATCGTAGGCAATTATTTTTGCTTCAAAAACTTTAGCTAGGGTAGATACTTTTTTTGCAATTAAACCAAAACCAAGCAAACCAATTGTCTTGCCCCTAAGTTCTCTTGAACTAATTGAGGTTCGAGGCCAATTTCCAATCAAAGTTTCTTGGTGCATTAAAGGAATATTTTTTAACAAGGTAAGAGCTGCATTAATAACATATTCAGCAACGGAGTCAGCATTCATACCTGTAGCTGGTTGCACATGAATATTATGATTTTTACAATATACGGTATCTATATTATCAAGACCAACACCCAAACGCCCAACAAATTTTAGATTATTCGCCTTATCAAGAACTTCTTTAGTAACTTGTGTTTTATTTCTTACAATTAAAGCATCAAAACTATTAATTATTTTTTTTAATTCAGTATTATTAGTTGAAAGATCATGATCTACCGTAACCTCAAAATTAGTTTTTAGTAGCTCAACATATTCGACATCCATAAATTCAGTTATCAAAATTTTCATAAAACTATATTTCCTTTAATTGTATTTTTTTTACAAATTTTTTAACAGATGAAAGATTAGGTAATGAATAAATTCCACCATTTTTTGTGCACTTTAAGGAAGCTGTGGCTGTTGCAAGTTTCATAGCATTTTGTACAGAGTGCTTTTGATGAATAAAGGCTGCAAAACCTCCATGAAATACATCACCTGCACAATTTGTTTCAACAACTTTAATTTTAGGAGGTTTGCAATTAAAAATTAAACCATTTTCAATCCAATACACACCTTTTTCACCAGCCGTTATTGCATAAAATTTATTTTTTATTGAATACATTTTCTTTAATGACCCAACAATTGATTTAATTTTTGTATATTCAAATGCACCTGTCTCAGAAAAGATAAGATGGGAAGATAAATGAATTATTTGTTTGATTTTTTTGTTTAATTTATAATTATCAAGATCGACAATATGATTTAGATTATTTTTATTACAATTTTTGGCAATATAGAGGGTTGCTTCAACCCATCTTAGATCAGACATGATTGTCGTATTTTTTTTAAATACAATTTTAGGTAATTTTTTATTATTTAATAATTTTTTTTCACTAAAAGCAGCAAGAAGTCTTTCGCCTTGCTTATCTTCGTAAACAAAACTTTGTGATGATTTAACCCCTTTAATCTCAAGAATGTTATTATGTTTAATTTTAAATTTTTTTAATTCATTTTTTAAAAATTTTGAGGCATCATCATTTCCAAGTCTTCCAATAAATGAAGTATTTATTCCAAGTTTTTTAATAGTAAAACTAGCAACAGCTGCAGATCCTCCAAGTCTTTTTTCTATCCCTTGGGCAAGTACTTTAATAGGTTTTTTGGGGAAACTATCAATTTTAACAATATGATCTAAAAAAACTGACCCTACACAAATAATCATATTAAAATTATATATTAAAAATTAGAGGTAAGAAACTAAACCTATAGATTTTCTAAATCGATCCCTAATAGTAACAGCATTCAGTGGTATTGGCTTTATTGGCACATTACCTGATTGTATTTTAGAAATAATGACATACGAGTTATCTTTATCAGCTAATGCCTTTTTTAAATTTCCATCTGTTTCTTCCCCAGAACACTCTATAACATTTTTACATCCAGCTCCAATAGCAACCTCTTTTAATGAGGTACGTTCATTCGTAAAAGTTTTTTGATCGCCAGTAGAACCATAAGAGCCGTTATCAACTATGAGAAGAGTATAATTTGAAGGTGCTCTATTACCTATAGTTGCAAGGGTATTCATATTCATTAAAACCGACCCATCACCATCAATACTAATCACATTTTTATCAACTGTTAAAGATAATCCTAAACCAATTGATGATGCTAAACCCATACTTCCTAGCATGTAAAAATAATTTGGGCGGTCATTAAGTTTATATAATTCTTGTGAAGGAAGTCCAATGTTGCAAATAACTAATTCGTCTTGAATTGTTTTTTTCAACAGGTTTAATAATTCAAATCTATTCATCTCTAGTCATCCTTCATTAAATTAAAATTACAAAGTACAGCGACAGGACTTTCAATTACTTTTGCATGATTAGTAAAGGTAGATATTTTATCAAGATCATCTTCAGTGTTACAATGAAGCATAGGTATGCGAAGGGTATTCAATATATCTTCAGTAACACTTGCCATTCCACCCTGAGCTCCAACTGGCTCTCCAGGAGTGCCTCGATAACTTATCAAGAAAACAACTGGCATTTGGTATAGTTGCAAAAGAGAAACAATAGAATTGACAGAATTACCAATTCCAGTGTTTTGCATCATTATACATGGAAGTTTATTCCCTAAATACGCACCGGCACAAATACCCATTCCTTCTTCTTCTCTTGGAATAGCTGAGTAATAAATATCTTTATCATTCTCTAAAATGGTGATCATATTTGCTAGAAGTTTACATGGAACACTTAAGAAAAAATCTGCTCCACCTTCTTTTAAATTTGTAATAATTTTTTGGCTTATTTTCATTTTGTAAGAGTAATACTTCAATAAAACCATAAGACAAGATTTTATTTTTTTAAAAATCGTTACGTAATTTAATTTTTATCTTTGATAAATAATTTTTATTTTTTCTTAGGACAGGAGATGGAAAATTAGATTGATTTATTGCATCTGGGTAGTTTTGTGGCTCTAAACACACTCCATACTGAATTCCATATGATTTATTATGCTTACCTAAATACTTCTCCAACATCATATTTCCTGTATAAAATTGAATTCCTTGCTGATTAGTAAAATACTCAACTCCCATTTTAGTTTTTTTACTATAAATTTTTGCAACTGGAGCCTCCATCGATTGATTATCTAAAGCATAATTGTGATCAATTCCTCCAGAATTAAGAAACTCTCTATCTATTGTATTAGATTTTCTTAAATCAAATTTTGTACCAGATACATTTAATAGCTTCCCAGTTGGTATAGACTCTTCATCGGTCTCGCATATTGCGTCGGAGTATATTTGCACAACATGATCTTCATTATTTTGATAATGATCACGGTGTCCATGAAAATTCCAGTAATTATGATTGGTAATGTTAACTATTGTATCTTGATCTGTTGTTGCATGAAATTCAATAGAAAGTTCATTATGATTATTTAATTCATAAATTACTTTGCAATCAAGATTTCCAGGATAATTTTCTTCCATATCAGGTGAAAGATACCTCAAGACACATTTTGTAGAGTCATCTTTTTTTTCAATATTATCAATTTTCCAAATTTTTTTATTAAAACCAGTTTTTCCTCCATGCAGATGATTTGGGGGAGTATTTGAAAATAGTTTATAGTTTTTATCACCTAATGAAAACTGAGCACCTCCTATTCTATTAGCTACTCTTCCAACTATAGAATTAAAATACCCATTTGAATTTAGAACACCATCAACATCTCCATAACCTAGAAGAACATCCTCTGTTTTATTTTCACTGTTAAGATATGGAATATTTACTTCATGAATGTATCCCCCATAATTATAAAATTTAAAGCTAAAATTATTATCATTAACTACTTCAACTGACTCGATAGGAAGCGCAGCAGGATTTTCTATTTTGTCTTGGTTAATTTTCATGACGCTTTTCTATCTCTTGTTTTTATAGAATTTTTTTGACGAAGATAGATGATTATTCCTCCTGCTACAATAAATAAAGCCCCAGGAAACAATTGATCGACAGGCCATTCACTAAAGAATATCCATCCCAAAATTAATGCAAAAAATATTTCGATATAATCAAATGGCATGATTTTACTTAGCTCTGCTTTTCTTGCACCATATATTAGTAATAGAGTTCCAGTACCTCCTGCCAAACCCATAAGAAAGAAAATAAACAAATCATTGATACTTCTAAAATTTTCCCACATGCCAAAAGTTAACACTAATATTAATGATACACTTATGGTGCCCACTTGTCCGTAAATGTTAATTAATGGTGTTGGAACATCCATGGTAAAACTTAAAGAAGTCACTCTTGCTAAGGAGTAACCTAAAGCTGCTATAACTGGTAATAAAATCATATAATTAAAATCCGATGACCAAGGTTCCATTATAAGAACAATGCCTATAAAACCAGAGATAACTGCAGATGTTTTAAACCATCCAAATTTTTCTCCAAGAATAGGCACACTTAATAGTGTTACCATCATAGGGCCTGTGTATTCCATCGTAGCTACAAGGGCAAAAGGTAAATATAAATATGAAGTATATAAACAAAGCTGAGCTAACGCTACAAAAGCTCCTCGTAGAAAACCTAATCGCCATTGTTTAATTTTAATTTTTCTTCCATTTTGATGCCATTCGGTTGAAAAATAAAGTGCAATAAAACATGGGATCATTCCAAAAAGATTTCTGAAAACAGACAATTGTGCTGCTGGGTAATCATTTCTTAAAAACTTGATGGCAATACCCATACAGTCCATCAAAAATAATCCTGAAAGGGATAAAGCAACTGCTAGTAATAAATTATGTTTCAATTAGTTAGGCGCAATTAACACCACATCGATCAACCCAATGTCCTGGTGTTACTTCAACTAATCCCATTTCAATATTTGCTTCTTTACCATCTTTGGAAGCATGGGGGCATCTTGTCCTAAATACACAACCCGATGGTGGATTCATTGCACTAGGTATTTCTCCCTGAAGTTCAATAGCTCGTGATTTATTTTCAGGATCAATAGATGGAATAGAAGATAATAATGCTTTTGTATAAGGATGTCTTGGATTACTAAATAGTTCTCTTGAAGGAGCCATCTCAACTATGTGACCAAGATACATTACAGCAACAATATCACAAACGTGAGCTACAACACTTAAATCATGGCTTATAAATAAATATGTTAAATTTAACTCATTTTGCAGTTGCTTTAAAAGATTTAATATATCCGCTTGAATTGAGACATCTAATGCAGCAACACTTTCATCAGCTACAATAAATTTTGGATTACTTACTAGTGCTCTTGCAATAGAGATACGTTGACGCTGCCCCCCAGAAAAAGCATGTGGAAATCTTCTTAAGTGCTCAAGATTTAATCTACATTTAGCGGCAATATCTCGAACTCTCGCATCAGTTTCTTCTCTAGAATTTGTTATCTTCATAACTTCTAAAGGTTCTGCAATTATATCTCTAACAGTCATTCGAGGACTAAGTGCAGCGTATGGGTCTTGAAAGATAAGCTGTGCTTTTTTTCTATATTCTTTCATTTCCTTTGAATTAATGGTTGTTAAATCAAAATCTCTGCCATCATCATGAAAAATTACATTTCCAGTACTTATTTTATTTGCACCCAATATTGCTCTTCCAAGTGTAGTTTTTCCAGATCCAGATTCTCCAACAAGACCAAAGAAAGATCCTTTTTTAATCTTAATGTTAATATTATTAACAGCTTTTATTTTTTGCTTCTTTGAAAGAAAATTCTCTTGGTAATCAAAAGATACCGAAAGATTGTTTACTGATACAATATTTTCACTCATGTTTTCCCACAATCAACACCACATTTGTCTAACCAGTGACCTGGTTTTATCTCTACTAAACCCATTTTTATATTTCCTTCCTTACCTTCTTTAGAGGCATGAGGGCACCTAGTTCTAAAAACACATCCACTAGGTCTATCTAAAGGACTTGGAATATTACCTGGGATTGGTGTAAGTGGTGCATCTAAATTATTTATATCAGGAAGAGCATTTATTAACCCTTTTGTATAAGGATGCATTGGATTTTTTAAAATTTCATTTACCGGCCCTTGCTCTACAACACTGCCAAGATACATAACTGCAACATCATCTGCTACTTGAGCAATAACACCAAGATCATGAGTGATAAATATTACACCCATATTGTATTCTTTAATAATATCTTTCATTAAATTTATTACCTGCGCTTGAATGGTTACATCTAACGCTGTTGTAGGTTCATCAGCTAACAATAGTTTAGGCATTGTTGATAAAGCCATAGCAATCATTGCCCGCTGCCTCATTCCTCCTGACAACTCAAACGCATATTGATTAAATCGTTTTTCAGCATCTGCTATCCCTACCCGATTTAACATATCTATTGATATATTTTTTGCTTCCTTTTTATCCATAGGTTTATGAATCATAAGTTGCTCAACCATTTGGTAACCAATTTTAATTGCTGGAGCAAAACTAGCCATTGGTTCTTGAAAAATCATTGAAACTTTTCCACCTCTAATTTTTTTCAAATCATTTTTTGAGGTAAATTTTAAAACATTTTCTTCATCAATTAATATTTCTGCATTTTCATTATATATTGTATTTCCTGGATTGAGTTGCATGATAGATTTTGCTGTAACAGATTTGCCAGATCCTGACTCACCAACAATACCTAAAACCTTTCCTTGATCCAATGTTAAAGAAACATTATCAATTGCTGTTATACGACCTTCATCAGTATCAAACTTTACATCAAGATTATTTATTTCTAAAAGATGAGTCATAGAATATTAATTTTTTGTTTTGTGTGGATCTGCAGCGTCTCGAAGACCATCTCCAACATAGACAAAAGTTAAAATTAAAACAACTAAGAAAAAGACAGGTATAAAATACCATTGATAGTTTAGTAAAACATCTGCCTTTGTTGCATTTTGTAAAAGTACACCCAATGAATTTACAGGTTCTCTTAACCCTAAGCCTATAAAACTTAGAGCAGTTTCAGATAACAACATGTAAGGAAAGCTGATAACCAGATCAACAATTATGTAGCTTGTAAAACTCGGTAAAAGATGTCTAATAATTATATGGGTTGATGAAGCGCCACACATTTTAGCTGCCAAAATATATTCTTGACTTCTTTCACTTAGTAAATGGGTTCGAACACGTCTTGCCAAAGTTGGCCAGGATATCAAACCTAATAAACAGGATATAAAGAAAAACCTAAGTTCTGAACTCCATTCAAGAGGTGCAAAAGCGGCAAGACACATAAATAAAGGTATGGGTGGAACTGTTCGAATAGCATCCGTAAACATTTGTAACAAACTATCAATCCAACCACCATAATATCCAGATATACCTCCAATAATTAAGGACAAAACAAAAGAGATAAACACTCCCAGTGTTCCAACAGCTAATGATATATATATTGCACTTAAGGTTCTACTAAATAAATCTTTTCCTGCTTTATCAGTTCCAAATAGATGAATTCCACCTTCCTCCACACCAAATAAATGCGTATCAAATGTTAGTCCAGGAATTGTAAAATCTAATGCCTTACCTGGAAGATTAATACTATAATTAAAATATTTATATTCCCAACCTTTAACAAAAAAATAAACATACCGTCTTTTTTCAGTATCTGTTTTATAAACCCATCTGAAATTTGTATCAGCTCCTCTATACTTTGTTAGAGTATGTAAAAAAGGTCTAGGAGAAAAACCGTTTTCATCCCAAAACATTGGAATTTGTGGGGCACCGTTTTCATAATTTTTATCACGACCTGCTATTGTAGGATCATATGGAGATAAAAATCCAGAAAAAAGACTGCAAATTATCATAATTAACAAAATAGATCCTGCTATCATCGCTGAACGGTTTCCAAAGAAACGCGTTCTTACTAATTGCATTTGAGTAGCAGTATAGTATGCCTCTTTCTTTTTTATACTAACTTCCACCCATTACTCCTTTTCTAATTCTTGGATCCATTATTGCTAGTAATATATCAGTAACAAAATTTACAAAAACAATTGTTGCAGTTAACAAAAATATAATGGCACCTGCTAATTGTTGATCATTAGATCTAGCCAGAGCCTCAATCAACAATGCACCAGCTTCAGTTAAAATTAAAATCAATGCAACAACTGGAAGTGCACTAAAAATTCTATTTAAATCAAAACCAATTGAATTAATAACTGGTCCAAGTGAGTGCTTTGCTGGATAGCGCCATAAAAGACTCATACCTGATATTCCTCTTGCTCTTGCTGCCATAACATAAAGTTTATCATTTTCATCTAACATTAATGCTCTAACGGTTTGAAGTGCAAAAGCAGTAGCGTTCCATCCCAGAACAAAAATTGGCAACCAAGCTCTAGCAAGAAAATCTTTTAATTTATCAGCGGACCAAGGCGCATTTTCATATTCTTGAGAAAATAAACCTGTCATCGTATCTCCATAATACACTGTCATAAAAAGCATAATACAAAGTGCTACTAAAAAATTCGGTAAAGCTATTCCAAGATAGCTAATAAATTTCAGAGACTGATCTAAAGACACGTATTTTGTCGTGGCGGAAATAATACCAACTGGTATCGCTATTAAATACGAAAAAATTAAAGCTACTAAACATATGGTAAGTGAAAGCACAAACCTCCCACTAAGAAGATCATTAATATTCATACGAAGAATACAACTATCTCCAAAATCTTGTTTAACAGCAATATCGGATACCCATTTTCCAAATCGATATAAAAAGGGTTTGTCTAAACCAAGTCGCACTTTCTCTGCCTCAATATCCTCAAAGGTAATTTGTGAACCTTGAGTATTTTTAAAGGCAAGATATCGTTCCGCACAAGTTCCTGGAACTAACTCCATTAAAGAAAAAACAATAAAACAAACTATGAGTAATGTTACTATCGATAAAAATGCTCTTGTAATTGTAAACTGTACAAAATTAATCATAATTTGATTTTTTATTAATTGATATCCAAGACTAATTAGAAAAAATAAAAGCGGCAATAAAAAATTGCCGCTTTTTAAAGAATTTATTAATTTACCTTATTCGTCTAACCACCACTGAGTAGCTAGATATGGATAAGTTCTGTAATACTCATAAGAAGTTGTTTTGAATTGCGTAAAGTTTTTCAAAGCATTTCTATGGTATGTTGGGAATGGTGCTTTTACAGTACCAATTAACAAAGTTTGTTCTGTTAACATAGTAGTGATTTTTTTACCCCACTCATTAGATTCAGCTGTACCTAAAGCATATGATTGGAATTTATCAATCCCATCGCTTAAGTCGTAAACCCATTGTGGAGGTTCTACACCGTCTGAGCCATTGCTATCAATATAAGCAGCCCATAACATACCTTGAGTATGATTGAAGTAGTTACCAAATGGTGCTTTAAATGTTTCAGGATTACCTGCAATAATAGCCAATGGTTGACCTTTATCCCAAGCGTGAACATCTAGAGCATTTGAAGATTGTGAACCACGATATTCATCTGGTGTAACTTCTTTAAAGTTTGTTTTAACACCAACATCATTCCACATACGTGCAACTAGTTCAACTTCAACACCACCAATACCTTGAGTTGCATAGTCAATATTCATAGCAAAAGGAGCTCCATTTGGAAGTTCTCTAAAGCCATCACCATCAACATCTTTCAATCCAACTTCATCAAGTAAAGCGTTAGCTCCATCTGGATCATATTGGGTCATATGCATTTTGATTTCATCAGAAACGAAATCCGGCGCAGGTGAAATACCTACAAACTGCTCTACAACACCCATTCCGTAGTAAGCAACATCATTGATTTCATTTCTATCAAGTGCAATTGACATTGCTTGACGGAAACGAATATCACCATAGACTTTACGTTTTTCTAAATCTGGATGAGTAACGTTAAAGCTAAATAGTGCTGCACCACAACCTGGGTTAATTTGAAGATTATACTCACCTGATTCAGCACCGTCTAATAATTGAGGCGCAGATTCAAGTTGAACAGATTGCGATTTATAATCAACCTCACCGTTAACTAGTTTTAACAATCTAATCTCATTTTCATTGATGTATCTTTCATTTTGATAATCAATGTATGGTAATTGATTTCCAGCGGTATCCACTTGGTGGAAATATGGATTAGCTGCATACACTCTTCCCTCAGTAGTATCTTCTATAGTCATATAAGCTTCTAATGAAGGATAAGCTGCGTATTCTAAACCACCCACTAGATCAGGGTTTCTCAACATAGGAGTTGGAGTATCAGTCCAACCTGAGTTACCATAATAGGCAGCAAGAGCATCCCAACCATCTGCAAAACCTAAAGCTTGTGCATTTGCATCAGCATTAGAGTCTATTTCAGGATGGAATTGTTCTAAGAAATGTGCTGGCATAAAAAATTGATTATATGACCAAGCAATAGTTGCTGTTAAACCTGGGAAAGGTGATGGTAAGTTGAATCTAGCTGTTACATCATCAATAACATCAACAGTCATTGGTTCACCACCAACAAGAAGATATGGATATGGTTTTTCTCTAATTTTTGGATTCATCATTAGATCTTCATACCAAAATTCAATATCTCTAGCAGTAAATGGTTCGCCATTTGACCACTTATGGCCTTTTCTAAGTGTAAAAGTTAATGTTGTGAAATCGTCATTCCACTCAAAACTTTTAGCAACATTTGGAACAATAGTTGATAAGTCATCAGCAAATCTTAAAAGGTTTACGTGACGAGTTGATAACATATCTGAAGTACCTGCTTCAGTAGCATTTGATAAGAAATTAATTGTACCACCGTATTTTCCAATTGAATCATAAGGTCTTACAACCAATGGTTCTTCTGGAAGTCTATCCTCTACAGGGGGTAAAGCTTTATTTCCTTGAATAGTTGCATTAATACTTGCAATGTTAGGATTTTCCTTAAATTGCATTTCACAACCTGCTAATTGTTCAAACTCAGCTAATTCATACTGTTGTGTATATTGTCCAGCATCAACACCATTTGGATTGCTTTGCGTTGAACCATTACCAGCACAAGGACCGGCAAAAGAAAAACTACTCCATGATATTGTAGCTAAAGAAAATACAACAGCTAAAATTAATTTTTTAAACATATTATTTTCTCCTCTTTAAATTTAAAGTACTGTTAAAGTAATTACATGAATAGATTTAAAATACAAAAAATTTTTAACAATTTTATTACAAATAAATGAAGATATTGTGTATTAGTTACAGTAAACAACAAGATATAGTTATATTTGTGTTTAAATATTATTAAATTTTATGAAGAGATCAGTTTTATTTTTATGTGCAGATCAATGGAGGTGGGACTGTTTTGGCTTTATGAAACATAAGAATGTTTTAACTCCAAACATTGATAAGTTAGTAAAAAAAAGTACTGCTTTTACATCACACTATGCAGGCATCGTGCCTTGCGGTCCATCAAGAACAACTATGTTAACAGGATTATACCCTTTCATTCATCGTTCAGTAACCAATGGTGCACCTTTAGATAAGCGTTTTACAAATATTGCAAAAGAAGTTCGAAAAATTGGTTATGAACCAAACTTATATGGTTATACCGATACATCGTGGGATCCAAGATATTTAGATCCTAAAGATGAAAAAAATTTTACATATGAATCACCTATGGAAGGATTTAATACAAAATGTCTTTTACCAGGAAGTGAACCAGAAGCTTGGGCTAAACATTTAAATAATAATGGTTTCAAAATAAATCACGCATCAGAATTGTATAAAAGTCGTCAGGCAATAAAGGGTAAAGCTTTTATTCATGAAGCTTATGATATTCCAACTGAATTTTCTGATACCGCTTTTTTAGCTGATAGAGCAATCAAAGATTTATTATCAGAAAAAAATTATTTTTTTAAACATGTATCTTTTTTAAAACCTCACCCACCTTTTCATGTTGCTGAACCTTGGTTTAGTCAAGTAAATCCTGATGATATCGATTTGCCAGCCTCAAATAATTCACTGGAAGAGCTTTCAGATAGGCATCCATTACTTAAGGAGATTTCCAAAAAATTTCAAAATAAAAAAAATTTTACTGAGATGCGATTTTCAGAACTAACTGAAAAAGATATTAAAAATATTAAAAGTGTTTATTTCGGAATGTGTGCTGAAGTAGATCATAACATTGGTAAAATTTTAAATGCTTTAGAATCCTCTGATCAAATCAATAACACAATGATTATCTTTACAAGTGATCATGGGGAAATGCTAGGTGAAAATAATTTGTGGGGGAAATTGGGTTGGTGGGATTCATCCTATCGTATTCCACTAATTATTCATGTGCCAGGTCAGCAACATACATTTGTAAATGATATGACAGAATCTGTTGATTTAGCTCCAACTATATTAGATTGGTTAGGTGCAGAAATACCACTTGATTGGAATGGAAGATCACTACTAAAATATGTAAAAAATCAAAAAAGTGAAGTACCATCAAAAGATTATGTAGTTTTTGATTATGATTTTAGAGAGTCAACATCATTTGTAAAAAATAAAAAACTTGCTCCAGAAGAATGTAATTTATCTGTAATTAGAACTGCTAAATGGAAGTATGTACATTTTCCTTCTATGCCTTCATTACTTTTTAATATGGATGAAGACCCGTGTGAAGTTAATAATCTATCTGAGTTACCAAAATATCAATCTATTATAAATGAACTTTTATCCAAATTATTAAGTCACCGAATGCTTCATCAAGAGAGACAATTATCAAACACTATGCTATCTTCAAATGGTGTTAAAACAAATTCTGGTCCATTTAATAGAAAACAAAATCATTGAATAAACATGTTAACTACTGTTATTGGCGCTTACCCAAAACCTAATTACCTAAAAATTACAGATTGGTTTAATGCAAAAGGGGGAACGGATACAGCAAACCCAACAAAATTCTATAATGATGAAATAAGAAAAATGGGTAATGATGCGGATAAGATTTTTAAAAAAGCAGCAGAAGATGTAATTAAAGATCAATTAGATTGTGGTATCGATATAGTAACTGACGGCGAAATAAAAAGAGAAAACTACATTCATTATCATTGTAGACATTTAAATGGCGTTGATTTTAATACCCTTACAGAAAAAGTAGCGATAACTGGAAATTATAAATGTTGGCTGCCAACAATAACAGATAAAATATCAGCAACAGAACCTTTCTTGATTGATGAATGGAAAAATAATCAAAGTATATCTAGCAAACCTGTAAAGGTTACCATTCCTGGACCAATGACAATTACAGACACAATAGCAAATTCCTATTACAAATCAGATGATGAAATGGGTCATGATTTAGCTATAGCCATCAACGTTGAAATTAAAAGATTAGTTGAAGCTGGATGTAAATATATACAAGTTGATGAACCTCTTTTTGCACGCAAGCCAGAAAATGCTCTTTATTTTGGGATTAGTAATCTTGAAAAATGTTTTGAAGGAATTAATGATAGTAGTATTGAAAAAATCACACATATTTGTTGTGGATATCCTGATAAAATAGATGCTGTCAACTATCCAAAAGCACCGTTAGATTCTTATAAAAAAATTGCGAAGGCATTGGATAACTCCATCATTGATAGTGTTTCGATTGAGGATGCTCACCGTTATAATGATTTGCGCTTACTATCTTATTATGAACACACAAAAATAATTTTTGGTGTGATCAAAATTGCTAGTTCTTCAATTGAAACTAAAGAAGAGATTGAAAATAGAATTAACGAGTCACTTAAATATATTTCAAAAGAGCAACTAATTTTAGCTCCAGATTGTGGGCTAGGACATTTATCAAGAGAACTGGCGGTTAAAAAGCTGAAGATAATGTCCTCAGTTGCAAAAAAATTTAGTTAAACACTAAAGAGCAAGGTTTATGTTTCTTTGTAATAGATATTCTTATCTATTATGTGATATTGTTGATAGATGACTGATCATAATTCTATTTTAGAAGTAAATTTAAAAAACCTTCAATATAATTATAAAAAGCTATCCGGATTAGCAAATAGATCAATTTGTGCTGCAACAATTAAATCAGATGCATATGGTCTAGGAGTATTGGATGTTTTTGATGCACTTTATAAAGTTAGTTGTAGACATTTTTTTGTAGCAACAACACAAGAGGCCCTAGAAATAAGAAAAAAAAGATCGACTGCGAATATTTATGTGTTGAATGGTTTAGAAAGTAATAACATCTCTATTTTTAACAAGCACAAAATTATACCAATTTTAAATGACATAAAGGAATATAATTTCGTTTTGAAAAACATCGCAAAATTTAAAAAATTAAAATTTGGATTACATGTCGATACAGGAATAAACAGACTTGGTATAAATTTCAAAGATTTTTTAGAACTAAAATTTAAAAAAAATTTTCATATTTTGATAAGTCACTTGGCAAGCTCCGATGAATCCAAGAACTATTATAACACTGTTCAAAATACAAAATTTAGAAAAGCAATTGATCAACAACTTAACGTTAAAATTAAAAGTCTCTCCAATTCATTCGCATTAATTTTAGGAAAAGATTACCACTATGATCTCGTAAGGCCTGGTATTTCTTTATATGGAGGTCACCAAAACACAAAAATGAAAAAAATAATAAAACCAGTTGCTTCATTAAAAGGAAAAATACTGCAGATTAAAGAAATTGGTAAAAATGAATATATTGGGTACAATCAAACCTATAAAACAACTAAGAAATTAAAAGTAGCAGTAGTTGGGATTGGATATGGAGATGGAATTTCTAGATTATTAAGTAATGTAGGAGAAGTGCATGCAAAAAAATATAAGTATAAAATTTTAGGGCGTGTTTCCATGGACACAATTACGATTGATATCACGAGAAACAGTAATCATTTAAAAGTAGGTCATTACATAGAAATATTTAATCATACATTTGGAATTGATAGTTTAGCAAAACAATGCAACACCATTCCTCATGAAATTCTTACATCTATTACAAAAAGAGTTAAGCGCGTTTATAAATAATTATCACAACCCGTGTGATTGATTATATTTTGATACAACCGGAGATGTCCACTTTTTTAAAACATTAGATTTTGTTTTAAATATAGATACTTTTAAAGGATGGCACTGAGCAGTATCTGAAGAGTGTTCAGCGCTACAATCACCACCAGGACAAGCAGATAATACTCCCAACAAATCTATTTCAGCATAAAACTCCAAAAAATCACCCGGTCTCACGGGGCTTGCCTTCATAAAATATTGGTGTGTATCATGAGTAAAACCCGTACACATGAATACATTCAGAACATCATGAACTAAATTTTCAGCTTCATCTTTTTGTAAATTCCTCTCTTTAATTAAAGCTCTTGTAAGATTTGAGTGGCAACAATAATGATATTGATTATTTGAAATTAAATTATTCGTGTAAGGATCACACCTTGTTCCTATAACATCATGAACTGATCCTCCATCTTTATCAAATCCGTACCAATCTAAAGTATCATATGTAATAGTCGCTAGTGGTCTCAAATAAGGAAGTGTACTCCACATTTGATCTTTAAGCGAAAGATGTGTTCCATGTAAAGCACGCGTTTTACCTGAATAAAACTTTTCTTTGTAATTATTTGCATTGAACAAATTTAGATCCCCAACTTGAGGACCATCAATACTTTCTATTCTAAAAAAATACCCTGCTTTAACATCAAAACATTTTGCATCTCTTGGAGGAATTATGACTTCATCGATTTTCTCAAGCTCTTTTCTTGCTTGTTGATAATTATCCCAATAAGGAATTTTTATTGTATCATTTGGATAACAGATAACAGGTGAATTTAGTTTTCGACTTTCCCCATCTGCAGGTTTTTTATGTTGGGAATATTTTTTCATACTTAATGTATTAGAAAAAAATACATTTATTTATATGCAATTACGCTAATAATCTCAAACATGATGGATGCAGCTACCATTGACGTGATATTATTCTTTTGATCTTTAGTGGGCATTAGACATACAACATCACCACCAATGACATTTTTGTTTTTAACTGATTGAATCAGTGCTTTTGCTTCATCAACACTAAAGCCAGTAAATCCAGGCTCAATGTTTGAAACGGCAGGAGCTACAGAGGCATCGAGTGAGTCTAAATCAAACGTAATATAAACAGGATTATCACCTATTTTATCTAAAGTTTCTCTAATGACATCATCAATTCCTCTTTTTTTAAATTCATCCATCGTAACTACATTGTAACCAAGGTCATAACTTGGCTGCAACCAATCTAACGTTCTAGGATTGCCACGCATACCAATTTGCATACTAGTTTTTGGATCTATAATGCCTTGTTCAACTAAGTAAGCACCCCAATGAGCAGCACTTTTTTTTGCACCCATGAAATGATCCAATTGACTAAAGGTATCAGTATGAGCGTCAATATGGAGAAATGATATTTTTTTTCCATTTGTAAGTTCTAGGTTATTACTTCCTAAACCTTGAAGAATACCACCTGTAATAGAATGATCTCCACCGATAGATACAACTGGTTTTTTTTCTTTTGCAATTCTCTCATAGAAATTTGTAATATCTTCAATGCATCGTTCATTGTTATTTGCATGAGGAAGCGCAACATCACCTAAATCAAATATTTTTTTTTGTTTCCACGGATTAATATTGAAATCTAAATGCACTCTTCTTAATCCAGCTGATACATGTCTGACAGCTCTTGGACCTAAATGTTGATCTCTTTCAGTTGTACCGTTACCAGTACTATGAGGGACTCCAACAAGAGCAATATCACATTTTGATATATCTTTTTGATGTTCACATCGAAACAATGTTGGTATCCCCCACCAATACATGGTCTCCATCATCAACTCATCATTTGAGTTTGTCATTGTTATTAGATTAATTTATTGCTGTGCTTGGATCAACAAAATTATAACCCAAATCTTCTGCTACAGCCTTATAAGTAACATTTCCTTGGCAAACATTTAAACCGGCAAGAAAATTGGCATCACTATTTAAAGCATCTCGATAGCCATTTTGAGCTAAATGCAATACAAAAGGAAGTGTTGCTGCATTCAAAGCGAGAGTGGAAGTTCTTGGAACTCCTCCTGGCATATTAGCAACACAGTAATGAACGACATCATCGATAACATAAGTAGGGTCAGCATGGGTTGTTGGTTTACTTGTTTCTACACATCCACCTTGATCGATAGCAACATCAACAATGACAGAACCTCTCTTCATGACCTTAAGCATATCTTTTGTAATTAATTTAGGAGCATTGGCACCTGGAATTAAAACACCACCAATAAGTAAATCAGTTTCAGCAACATAATCTTCTAAATTTATATCGTCTGAAACAAGTGGGATGATACGATCACCAAACTTTGCTTGCAGTTCTTTTAAGCGAGCTTCAGATTTATCAACAATATGGACTTTCGCTTCCATTCCCGTTGCAATGGTAGCTGCATTTTCACCAACAACGCCGCCGCCTAATATAAGAACATTACCAGGGTTTACGCCAGGAGCTCCGCCAATAAGTAAACCTCTTCCACCTTGAGGTTTTTCTAAGCTATGTGCTCCAGCTTGAATTGACATTCTGCCTGCAACTGCACTCATAGGGGCCAATAAAGGAAGTCTATTATTTTCATCAGTAACAGTCTCATAAGCAATACAA
Organism: uncultured Alphaproteobacteria bacterium; assembly: GCA_902589095.1. Lineage (GTDB taxonomy): Bacteria > Pseudomonadota > Alphaproteobacteria > HIMB59 > CACPNW01. The sequence continues at coordinate 26,562 of CACIRR010000003.1, forward strand.
ATTGATTTTGAGTCAACTAAACCTTTTGTCAATTCAGGGGCAGCGGATAAATGTAGATAGGTAAATAAGATTTGATTTTCTCTTAACATATTTACCTCTGCAGATTGAGGCTCTTTAACTTTTACAATCATATCTGAGTCGTTAAAAACATCAGCAGCGCTAGAAGCTATTTTGGCACCAGCTTTTTCATAGTCAGCATTTTCAAAACCAGCTCCAAAGCCAGCATTGTTCTCAACTAGGACTTCATGCCCATGATTGGTTAGCTGCTGAACACTCTGAGGTGTAAGCCCAACTCGAGACTCTTGAGCCTTAATCTCAGATGGAATACCAATTTTCATTATTGTTCCTTGAAGTAATTAGTAATTCCTGTTCGGAGTTTCTCAATCATTTCATCAATATGTTTTTTTTCTGAAATAAAAGGTGGAGCAACAATTAAACAATCGCCAGTAGCCTTTAAACTTAATCCTGAAGCAAACAGATGTTTAAAGCAAGCATACCCAGCTTTACCCAAACGTTCATCCATTCTTAGATCAATACCACCCATCATTCCGTACCCTCTAATATCAACAATGCCCTCAATATCTTTTAAGCTGAATAAGCCGTCTAAGAAATATGGTGACATTTCTTTTGCACGGTTGAATAAATCTTCTTTTTCAAAAATATCTTGCATTGCTAGCCCAGCAGCAACTGAACATGGTATTGCTGAGTACGTATATCCATGGAAAAATTCAATAGCTCCTTTTGGTGCAGCATCAACCATTGAGTCATAAATATGTTCTCGTGATGCCACGGCTCCAAGAGGGACAACACCATTGGTAATTGCTTTTGCCATTGTCATAATATCAGGAGTTACATCAAATGCTTGAGCCCCAAATGGTTCACCCATTCTGCCCCAACCAGTTATTACCTCATCAAAAATAAGAAGGATGCCATGTTTATCACAAATATCTCTTAATTTTTTTAAATATCCTTTTGGTGGCACTAAAGTTCCAGTAGATCCAGCAACAGGCTCCACAATACATGCAGCAATGTTCTCTCCACCAATGTGTCCAGCAATTCTCTCTAAATCTTCAGCTAGGTAATCACCTGTTTCAGGTTCACCGCGAACAAATTTATTTTCCGGTAAGTGCGTGTGACGCAAGTGATGAGTGTTCGGCATTAATATGCTGGAAAAAGTTTTTCTATTAGCAACCATGCCACCCACTGAAATTCCACCTATGTTCATTCCATGATAACCTCTTTCACGACCAACAATGTGGTGTCGGTGTCCTTCACCTTTTGCTTTAAAGTAGGCGATGGCAGTTTTGATTGCTGTATCGACTGCGGATGAACCACACATAGTAAAAAATATTCTATTTAAATCTTCAGGGGTATGTTTAGAAATTTTTCTTGCTAATTCAAAAGAACCATTAAAGCCTTGTTGAAAAGGTTGCACGTAATCAAGTTGTTCGAGCTGTTTATAAACAGCTTCTCTAATTTCCTGACGACCGTGTCCAGCTGGACTACAAAACAATCCTGAACTTGCATCGATCAATTGATTGCCGTGATGGTCAGTGTAATACATTCCTTCAGCTTTAACCATCAGCCTTGGATTATCTTTAAAATCGTGATTGGATGTAAATGGCATCCAATGTTCCTCAAGTGAGTTTGGTAATTCGTTTCTATTTTCTAAATCCATAAATGTCCCCAAATAAGCAAAATTTACCTAGCCTTACATCATACAAATACCTAATCCAAGAGGAATTCTTGATGTTTTTCTTAATTTCGTAGGAAAAATTGACGCCCTAGTATAGAAGAAAAAAATTCAATTATGCTAAGCAATAAAGAAGCCCAAATCCCTAATAATTTACTGTCGTTCGCTCAAAAATCACCTAATCTATCGGCAGGTATTATATGTGCACACCACGACTCCTCGATGGAATCAGCAAAAAAATCAGTAGAACTAAATCTTATAGAGCCAATTTTTATAGGAGATAAAAATGCTATCAATGAAAAGGCATACAAAATTAATTGGGATATAAGTTCTTATAATACCATTCATTCATCAACTGATATTGAGGCAGCTACTATTGGGGCTGAATTAGCGAAAGATAATAAAATAAAAATAATGATTAAAGGCAATCTTCATACAGATGTTTTGATGCGAACGTATTTAAAAAAAGATTTTGGCCTTATTGAAGGAAAGAGATTAAGTCACATTTGGCATATGACAATCGCAAAAAATGATAAACCACTTTTTATAACAGATGGTGCATTAAATGTTGCTCCACGCATTGATGTAAAAATGCATATACTAAAAAATGTAATTAACTTTGCTAATCAAATAAATATTGCAAAACCAAGAGTTGCTATTCTATCAGGAACAGAGGATCCAATTGACAGTATGCCGAGTTCAATTGAAGCAAAAGAACTGATGGAAAGGGCACAAGAAGAAAATATTAATGCATATGTTCACGGCCCCCTAGCCTTTGATAATGCTGTGTCTCCTGATGCTGCGTCAATTAAAAACATTTCAAGTGAAGTTGCAGGAAAAGCAGATATTTTACTCGTACCTAATTTAGAAACAGGTAATTCATTATCTAAAATAATGGTTTATTTTATGAGCGCTTGTGCTGCTGGCTTTATTGTTGGAGGAAAAGTTCCCGTTGTGGTGACAAGCAGAGCAGATAGTTCTGCTTCACGTATTGCCTCTATAGCTGCTGCTGTTATAGCAACACAGTAGTGAAACAAAATAAGTTAATTGCAGTTGCGTTATTAGCATTAGGTGCCACTTTTTTTGGTTCCTTTATGGGTGCAGGAGTAAAATTACTCTCGGATGATCTTCATCCAATTGTAATTTGTTTTTATCGATCTTTAATGGGTCTCATTTTAATTACCCCCTTTGTAATAAGAAATAATTTTAAAGCTCTTCACACCCAAAATATGCGTTTGCAAATTTTTAGAGCCTCCATAAATGTTATATCAATGATCTGCTGGTTTAGTGCAATAGGTATGATGCATTTCGAGAAAGCAACAGCTCTTGGTTTTACAACACCTCTTTTTACGACAGTACTTGCCGTAATCGTTTTAGGGGAGGTTATTCGTTTCCACCGAACTGCCGCTCTTCTACTGGGTTTTATAGGAATAATAATCATTATAAGACCAGGTTATGTTCCATTTGAATTTGGAACAGTGTTAATGCTTATCGCATCATTTAGCTTTTCTTTTGTCTTAATTTTTGTAAAAAAATTATCCGCAACTGATTCTAGTCTTACTATAATTTTTTATCATTTATTATACATGACACCTGTCTTTTTTATTTTATCCTTGTTCTATTGGGAAAATATAAATTTATATCAATTAATTGTTTTCACGTTAATGGGTGCTTCAGGCCTATTATCACACTGGTGTTTAGCTCAAGCATTCAAAATGTCAGATACAACCTTTGTAATGCCATTACAATTTACGAAATTAATTTGGGCTTCTTTAATTGGGTTATTTATTTTTGCTGAACAACCAGATATTTGGACATGGGTTGGTGGAGTAATTATTTTTATTTCAGTCGTCTATATAACGTATCGTGAGGCATTTAAGAAAAAGGGCACACAAAAACCTATACAAGTTGATAGAGCAATTATTAATTAATTTTTTTTATTTAAAATTTTAAAACTATTTAGCAGTCCATCCCCCATCAATCACAAGCGAGGAGCCCGTAATCATTGAGGAAGCGTTTGATGCTAAATAAACAACTGCTGTAGCGATATCACTATCAGTAGCTAATCTTCCTAGAGGAATATTATCTATCATAGCTTTTTTAAATTTCTTATCTTTAAAGAAATTTTTTACCAATGGCGTTTCTACAAAAGTTGGGCAAATGGTATTTACGCGGATATTATTCTTGGCTAGATCTAATGACATCCCCCTTGTTAAACCTTCAATACCAAATTTTGTCATATTATATACACTTCTAAGGGGGGCGCCAACTTTACCCAATTGAGAGGATATATTAATGATTGATCCACCCTTAGCTTTTCTATTTTTTGATTTTAACATCACTTTTGTCGCCATTTGAGCAACATGGAAAGCGGCCTTGATATTTAAATCGACTACATAATCCATATCTTCTTTTTTAATTTTAGTAAAATGGTCTGGTCGATTGGTTCCGGCATTATTTACAAGAATATCAAGCGAGTTTATTTGTTTAAAAACTGACTTTACTTCTGCGGCATTAGAAACATCACATTCGAAGACAGTACATTTTCTTTTTAACTTATTGATTTGTTTTTTAACCTTATTTAAATCGTTAAGTGTTCGACTTACAATAATTAAATCTGCTCCTGCTTCAGCAAGAGCCATGGCTGAAGCCTTTCCAATTCCCTTCCCTGCCCCCGTTACTAAGGCAGTTTTGTTTTTGACTTCAAATTTTTGTAAATACATTCTTTCTATATCAAGATTAATTGATAGCTTTGCAACTAATTAAAAATTGAGGTGTCTAATTTTAGCGTCATTTTAGAGCAAAAATCATAATTATCCTCTTCATGGAATGATCCAGGAAAAGCGATACATGGAATTTTTGCATTATGTGCAGACAAGGCGCTTTCTCTAGAATCTTCAATCGCAATACATTCATTAGATTCAAGGTTGAGTCTTTTAATTGCTTCGATATAAATATCAGAATGAGGTTTAGGATTTTGTACCATCGTATTGTTACCAACAAAGTCAAAATCCTCTTCGGTAAAATAATTTTTTAATGCCAAAAAAACCGAGTTAACATTGTCTTTTGTTGTAGACGTTACAAATCCTAATTTTATTTGATTGTTTTTTGCATATTCAATAACATCAATAACGCCTTCCCTTGGCATGAGTTTTTCAGTCAATAGTTTTTGATTAAAAATTTCTGTTTTTCTCTCTCTAATTTGTTGAGCTTGAACTGTTGTATTATTTTTTTCTGCAAAATCCTCTATTCTTTTTGTACCACCAGATTGTTTAAGCAATAATCTATAATCCTCTTGATCCCAATACCAATCTAGTCCAGCTTCTTTAAAAGCTTCATTGAACGATTCTCTTTGCAAATCTGATGTTTCAATTAAAGTTCCTATTGAGCCAAATAATATTGCTTTATAATCCATTTTATCCTTTCAATTTTATGGAACAAGAAATCATATAACTTATTATTTTATTGACCCAAGTCCTTTAGAAATATTAATATCTCCAATGTTTCTCGCTTTGTTAAATTCTTTTATTCTATCAAAAACATTAACACCTATTTGCTGGTAAACATCGAGAAGGTCTACTAAAACCCAATTCTCTCTGATAAGACCATTTTCTAATCTCCAAAAATCTAAACTCCGCATTTCTATAATTTGATTTGATGGAGCAATACCCATCCATCCATCTTGAGAAATTGTAGATCGCATATTTGGCCAACCAGTTTCACAAACATAATCGCCTTCATATATCCAATGTGTTTGCATATCCTGCAACCCCTCATTTTTTAAACTATCATTTGATGAGCCTCCCTTTCTATCAGGCATTGCACGCAAAAAAGGTATTTGATGCCAATGGCGAAATCCTTCGATACCCCTTGCTGTGCCAATTCCAACTGGTCCGTACCAATTAAATCTGGGGTGCCAATATTTATCTAAATTCATAACTTGTGGATTTGGATTACTAGGGTGTAAAACCATATCTCGAAGCATATTTATTACAATGTCAAAATTTTTTGATCCATCACCTTCTATCTTTAAACCGTCTCCTGTCATAGGAGATGGTGTGCATAAAAAAGATCCTAGCTGAGGACTCATTGGCCATGCATTTGCCTGCATCATCAATTCAGGTAGATCCCAAATTGATTGCATTTCTATAATTTGATTATTTTCTATTTGGAAAAACTCATGATAACGCATATGAACTAAATTTCCTGTTGGCGGAATATCTAAAAATGATTTTAAAAAAGTTCCCATATAATTGCCCATAGTGCCTAACCAATCTTTACCTTCAGGTGTTGTGCCTGCCATAACAATCATATCTCTTCTTTCAAGATCAGGAATGCTATCTAAAAGGGGGTTTATACAATTAGTTAACAATTTATCTAAACCATTAAATGTTCCAAAAGGATAGCAGAAATGAAACACCGAATTTTCAGAAAAATATTTAACTAGAGAATTTTTTATTGAATTTTTGTTAAAATTTTGAGTAGCTAATTGATAATTTTCAAAATTTTTTTTTAACTCTTCAGGTTTCATAATTTTTAACCTTTAACTGCTCCAGCTGTTAATCCGCTAACAATCTGTCTTTGAAAAAACATTACAAGAAAGAATAATGGAGCAGTTGCTGAAACAACGGCAGCTACAGCATACATTACTTTACCTTCTTCCTGTACGGTACCTAAAAAGCTAGCAATTGCTGGGATCATTGTTTCATTTTCATCTGAAAGCAACATAGATGTAACTGTAAAATCATTGTAAGCAAGAAGGAAACTAAATAATCCAGTAGTTATTACACCCGGCCACATTATAGGAATGATCACATATCTAAATGCTTGAAATCTATTACAGCCATCGCACATAGCGCTTTCATCTAAATCTTTTGGTATATTTAAAAAAAATGAATGTAACATCCACAGAGTAAAAGGCTGATTAATTGCAACAAGTACAATTATTGTTGTAGGTAAAATTCCCCAAACATTCCATGCAAAAAAAGGTTGAAGATATCCTGAAACTAAAGTCATATGAGGCATCGCACGAAAAATAAGACCTGCCATTAAAATCCAGAAGGCATATCGATAAGTAGACCTTGCAAGAGCATAGCCTCCTAAAGTTCCAAATGTAAGAGAAATTAAAACTGTAAAAAATACTACTATGCTTGTGTTAATAACAGCGCGCCAAAATTCCTCTTCTATCCAAGAGCCATAATATCCATCAATAGTAAAAAAATTACCTGTTTGTTTTTCAGTATGAAAGCCAAATATTGCATTTGCCCAGTCAGCTTTTGAAAAAAAATCAGCTTGTACTTTAAAAGACCCCCACAATGTCCAGATAAAAGGAAACATAGCAACAATCAACCAGAGAGCCACGAATACAAAAGCAATAATTCGAACTGGGGTTAATTTATTTTCAATTTTTGTATTCATAAATTTCTAACCCTTATTTTTTTCATTAAAATCTCTCCATGTTCGAATTAGCACTGGCAAAAGTAAAATTCCTACGCAAAAAATAGTAATCATAGATGTTGCTCCTGCTGCATTATATAGAGGGTAAGCACTTTCTCGCAAATGATTCCATATTAACCAAGATATTGAGGTAGCGTGGGCTTCTGCTCTAAAACTTATTATTGGTTCAAACACTCTAAAATTATCCATTAAAAGTATTAAAGTTATAAAAATAGCAAGTGGCATTAAATGAGGAATAACGACATGGCGTGTTCTTTGAAATTTAGATGCACCATCTATAGTTGCTGCCTCAATTGTTTCATGAGGAACTGTTTGAAGACCTGCATAAAAAACAATAAAACTAAACGGCATCAAATGCCATATACCATAGACCATCAACATGACCCAGGTAAGCACAGGTGACGCTTTCAAGCTCAGAGAATTATCATTAAATATTTTTTGGAGTGTGGCTCCAATAACACCATCGCCATCAACCATCCAAAACAATATCAATGAACCAACAAGAGGTGTAACTATCATTGGAAGAAGAGATGCAAAAATTGTTGGACCTTTTAACAACTTAGGAAGATTATTGACTCCAAGAGCAACTAAAAAACCAAGAAATAAAACAAACGGGGTAACTACAAAGGTGTAAGTAAGAGTAAAGCTAAGCGCTCTATATAAGGGGTAATTATATATTTTTTTTACAAAAGCTATAAAACTATCCGAGCTATTCCAAGCCTCTCCTATTTCATCAAATGCAAAATGCATTCTGTTTGAATACGTTTTAAATCCATTAAATTTACCAAGAGGTGCTTTTTCTTTTAACTTCGCAGAAGCTTCAGTATCCACAGATGTTGTTGTCTCACATCCAAAAGGATCACAATTTTCTGAAACAATTATTACTTGTTTATGTTCTATATGAAGGGATTGAATAAAAACAGAAACTATAGGTATTGCAATAAATAAAAACATTACACTTAATGAAGGAAGGGTAAATAATAAGAATGTGCTGTGCTTCATTATGCTATTTTAAATTACATAGAAAGATATAAGGGGTTTTCAAATTTGAAAACCCCTTTTTACTGATTTATATTTATTGACTACAGATAACCTGCGTCTTTAGCAGCTGTTTCATAAACAGCCTCTACATCACTAAGTGCTTGTTCAGCACTTTCTGATCCTTTTAAAAAATCAACTAGCTCTGCACCTAATGCATTGTGCAATAATCCCATTTGAGCAAACATTGGATAAGATTTAGCGCCGCCTTGAGCAGTTGCAGACACTCCTGCTGCAGCTGGACCAGGTTTAAAACCATCAATTAACCAAATTGCATCATCATTATTAGCAGCAACCATTTCTGAAGTCATACCACTTACAAGTGCTGCAAACGTTGCTTCTGCTTCACTGTCAGACACGTTGGTTGCTATAGTTATTCCATCCCACCATAAAGTTGCTCCTGGTATTGAACCACCAGTAACAGTTGGAGCTGCAGATAGAACAGTATTTGAAGTCACCTCAGCTGAAGAACCTTCATTATCTAGTATAACTCCTCCACGAGAACCCCACATAAAGCCAATTGCAGCTTGACCAGCTTCCCATAATCCTTGCGTATCATCAGATGCCTGTGTTAAATGATCAGGATGAGCATACTCAACTAGAGCTTTCATTGTTTCTAGAGCCGCAATACCTTTAGCGTTATTAATAGATGCTTCTGCACTACCTTGCTTAAAGAATTCTCCACCATGTGCTAAGTATATAGTATTAAATACTTCTCCAACATTCCATCCTACTTTAAGATTCATTACAAGTGGATGCTCCATGATACCAGCTGAACGTATTTTTTCAGCAGCAGAAATTATTTCATCATAAGTTGCTGGCATTCCATCAACTCCAGCTTTATCTAAAATATCTGTTCTATAATACATGTGCTGAGAATTAGCCATGAATGCTATAGCCATTATTTTACCATCAATAGTTATAAGTTGATTAGATTTTAAGTTGCCACCATATTTTTCAACTAGGTCATTTAATGGTCTAACTAGCCCATCATTCATTAACTGAACAAGGGTAGAGTTAGCTACAATCACTGATGTATACTCTGCTGGATCTGGTGTTTGAGCAGCGTTCATTATTTGGCGCGCTTCAGTAGTATGATTTCGAGTGAATTCAGAAGCAGATCCTGCACAATTGCTTTCAGCAGAATTTGCTATTGCGTGAATTGCTGGAAAATCACTTGCTAAAATTCGGATGGATTGTCCATTAGGACCACAATCAGCCGCAAACAAAGATGAGCTGAAGAATAGTGCTGTTAATCCACCTAAAATTAATTTTTTTAAAAACATGTTTCCTCCATATATTACGTATAAAAAACAATTTTTTTAAGCGTATGTATATTACTATAATTATTAAAATGATATTGCATTACTTTGAATTAATATGCAATATAATGAATAAATTAATAGTGGATAAATGAACATTCAGAAAGCAAAATTACCAACATCAAGTAGTGTGGCAAAGCTAGCAGGTGTGTCACAATCGGCTGTTTCACGATGCTTTACAAAAGGAGCAAGCATTTCTAATAGAACAAAATTGAGAGTTATCGAAGCAGCAAAAAAACTAGGATATAAACCACAGTCCTTTTCAACTAATTCTCTGAGTTTAGATGAGGGAGGTTTAGTTGGTGTTATATTACCATATATTACGAATAGATATTATCCTGAAGTGCTTATCGAATTACATGAAGCTCTAAGAGTATCAGGGTATAGAATTTTATTAATTACTACTGATGATGGTGAGGAATTAGATGATAATTTAATTCAACCCTACTTAAAAGAAAAGTTAGTTGCGATTGTTTCAGCAACAAAGCCTACTGATGCGTTTGTAGAAAACTGTTTAGCCAAACAAATTCAACTTATTGCATTTAATAGAAATTGGAAAATACCTACACTGAGTTCTGTAGCTTGTGATCATAAGTATGGTGGAGAAGCGGCGGCAGAACATTTCGTTAATAATGGGCATACTAAAATAGGAATGGTTGAAGGACCAATTGGATCATTTGTAAGTGAAGAAAGATGTAAAGGTTTCAAAAACTATTTAAATAATTTAGACAAAATTAAACTGTTTCATGAAAGAGGAAATTTTACATATGAAGGAGGTTTAGATTCAGCAAAAAAACTTTTAAAAAATAATATTACAGCATTGTTTTGTGCTGATGATATTATGGCTTTTGGTTGTGTTGATTATATTAAAAAAAATACAAAACTTAATATACCAGAAGAGATAGAGGTAATTGGATATGATGACATATCTTCAGCAAATTGGCATTCATATAATTTAACAACAATTAGACAACCAGTAAGACAAATGTCTAAACTTGTAACCCAAATAATAGATGATAACATTAAGGATCCAGAGTTAGAGCCTATCAATCATTTAATTCAGGGTAAATTTATTTATCGAAATACAACTAGATAGAAATTGGGTAAAGTAATTTTAATCCCTGGATACATGTGTAACAAAAACATTTGGGATGCACAAATATCTTTTCTAAAAAAAAAATATAGTGTTTCCATTCCTTCTCTAAAGAATATTGCTACAGTTGATGAAGCTGTACAAAAAATCATAAACAAAAATAAAAAAAAAATTTCTGTTATTGGTTTTTCAATGGGAGGATTTATTGCAATAAAATTAGCAATCGAGTATCCGGAAATATTAGATAAATTAGTTTTAATAGGAACTAATGCAAGAGATATTTCACAAAAAAGAAAGTTGCTTTTAGAAAAGTCATTAACAACCTTAAATAAAAATAACTTTGCAAAATTATTTTATCAAAAAAACTATAGTTCCTATTTTTCTGATAAAGATTTGAAAAATACATCATACCAAAATACTGTTTACTCAATGGCTAAACAATTAGGGTATAAGACTTTTTTAGACCAAACGAATTTGATTCTAAAAAGACCTAATCAATTAAATAAGCTAAATAAGATTGTATCAAAAACTCTTATTGTTCGTGGCAAAAACGATAAACTATCCTCTAATATTATGAACAAGGAATTAAATAAGAAAATAAAATATTCAGTTTATACAGAAATTAAAAATTCTTCTCATTTTGTAATGCTAGAGAAGCCAAAAACTTTTAATAAAATTATTACTAATTTTTTATTTTAAATCAAATTGTTTTAGATGCTATTTGAGTTCCATTAACTAACGAAATTAGTTTCTCATAACAAATTTTTTCATCAACTTTTCCAAATCCAGCAAAAGTACTAAAACCACAATCTGTACCAGCCATAATTTGCTCCTTTGGTACAAAAGTAGAAAATTGTTTTAACCGATCAGCAACAACTTCAGGGTGTTCAACAAAATTTGAAGTAGAGTCAATAACACCAGGCACAATAACTTTATCTTGTGGCAATTTAATCTTTTCAAAAACTTTCCATTCATGTGCATGTCTTGGATTAGAAGACTCAATTAATAAATATTTACTTTTTGCCTTAAGTACTATTGGTAAAATTTTTTCCAAACCAATATCAAAAGTATGAGGTCCTTCATAATTTCCCCAGCAGATATGCATTCTAATTTTGTCTTCTGAAACTGATGCCAGTGAAAGATTAAGAGCTTCAATTTGTTTTTCTGCTCGCAGCAAAAAACTTTTTTCATCTAATTCTTTAAAATTCATATGCCTTGCTAGGGCTAAATCTGGACAATCAACTTGCAAGAATAAATTATTAGAAGTAATTTGTTGATATTCTTCTGCCATAATCACACTAAGCTTACTTAGGTACTCGTCATCATTTTTGTAAAATTTATTAGGTAAAAAAACATTTATGACTCCTGGTGAGGCAGCATTCATAAAGCCCTTAGTATGATTATTAGCACTTAATGCAGAAGATAGATTATTTATATCTTTTAAAAGATCATCGTTTTTTTTAATTGAGAGTTCTCCAGTACAACAGGGTCGGGTATAAGTAGGTGTTCCACCACTTTTAGCAATTTTATCTTTATATTCAGGAAATGCATCTAAGTCAGCTGGCGCTCTTCTTTCACTTTCACCAGAAAAACCATTAATTCTATCTTTCACATATGTAGCATAACTGATTTTACTCATTTCACCATCACTGACAAAATCAATACCTATATCAAGTTGTTTTTTGACAATGTCACTTACATTTTGTTTTACAACATCATCAAATTCATTTTCACTAAAACTATCTCCCTTATCTTTTGCAAAAAGTAATTCTGATAAAGCTTTAGAACGAGGTAAACTTCCTACATGTGTTGTTAAAATTTTCGTGTTCAATCTTTAGCTATCCTGTTTTCATCAAAATTTGTTTCCAAATTTCAGTTTCATCAAATAAAATCCATTCATTTTTAATTCCTCGTGGTCCAAATTCAACATGTGATATAGCCATAACATGAACTGCTGCTTGACTAGGTACTCCAAAATATCCCGAACCCGAATGAACACCATTAAGTGACCATCTAATAGCTGCCTTTCTGTACTGATTTGGTTCTTCTAAATAGCTAACATGATCAATTGAAAATGTTGCATCAGGAAATGATGAAAATAGAGAAGTCCAAAAAGTTTTTACTTCTTCAACTCCGTAAGCTTTCAATCCGCCTGGTAATTCTTGATTTATTGCTCTATCATATGTTTTATCAACTATATTAATATCTTTATTAAATATAGATTTTAGGACTTCTGCATATTCATAACCTGAATTTTTTTCCGGTAAATTTAATTGTGAATATTTCAAATCCAAAGGCGTATTTTTGTTAAAAGGAACTGCACAATTTTCAACACCCCCTTGATTATCAATTATTTGTTTTGCATATTTTTTTGGATCTAAATTAAGTTGTCTTACGATTGCGCCCTGATCTCTAACAAGCCATTCATCATACACTTGATTATCCTTGCATGCACAATCTGCAATTACTCTATAAATAAGTTTTTTTCCTGTTGCTTTTCCATAAACCCCATCATTCAAGTGGGTTGCTCTAGTTAAAATTCGGTGCGAAGATAAATACCCATCATGTTCATTACCTATCCATATGACATCTTCACCTAAAAGTTGACGGTCAGGAAATTCTTCTAAAGTTGCATAAGTTGCTTTCACAACTGCATCAGGTCCATACACAACTCCAGCAGGGGACCTAACTGGAATTCCTTTTGCATAATATTCTCTTATTGACTCAACATCCTTGTCTTCCCAAATTTGATATGTAATTTTTAGTATATAATCGGGTAGATCTCTAAATTTTTGATCAAAACCCTGCATCTTTTAATTTTTTTGGCGCACTATATAAATGCTACCCTTATCGCTACTTATATTTTTAAGGCTTCTTGTAGAGTTTTTTGGAGGGGAGAAGGCATCTCTAGAGCCAATTAACACCTTTTTATCATTACATGTAATTTCCCATTCTCCCTCCAAACATAAATAAACTTCAGATTTTGATGAGGTGTAAGAATGGATATGAGCATTATTACCTTCAAGAAGAGTAAGTCCAAATCCAGTTTTATGACTAATGTATGGTTTAAATTCTTTATTATGAATAGTGAAATCATCTAAATAATTTAAAATAGAATTTGAATTATAATGTTCGTCATCTAGAAAATAATTTTTTTGATCTGCGTAGCGAATTACAAATTTTTCAATTTCTTCAGAAGTGTAATGATCAAATTGTGTTAATTCATTATCTGTGATTGGCTCTATTGCTTTTTTACCATCGGGTATTTGATTTTTTTCTAAATCAATAAGAGAGTTATCATTTAGAAGAACCATTCCAGTTTCTTTTGCTTTTTTTAACAATGAAGGAGTCCATGTAATTACTCCCGGATCATTTTCTCCTAACACTACAAACATTAATGCTTGTTGATCACTAACATTTTGAAATCCTCTAAACATATTAGTAGGAAATGAAGCGACATCTCCTTTATGTAAAATAACCTCACCCTCTTTTCCATCTGGTCCCCAATAAAAACGCCACGAACCAGAAAAGATAATAAATACCTCAGCTGTTGTATGACTATGAAGCCCAGAACCATTCATCGGTGCAGCACTTACTGCCCCAATATTAAACCCATGCTCCTCAGCAATTTTTACATTTTGTTTAGAATCTTCACTTACGCCAGGACCCACTACTGAGTAATTCAATCTATCTTGATGTCCTTTTAATTTACCCTCAACAAAAGGAACCTTACTTGGTATTAGATCATTAAATCTCGCCAGACGAGTTTCTATATTTATTGACATTTTAAGAAAAATTATATTTTATGCATTTTTAATGAATATTATTCAAAATATTGAATAAATCAATTAAATATTGAGCCTAAACTGTGAGTAACTAAAACTAAGTAAATTATGACAGAAATTGAAAATTTTAATACTGGAATAAAAAAAGAAGGAAGCACTGAAGTAATTAATTTAAATCCAAAGATAAATATAGCAAATAAAAAAAAAATCAGAATTCTTCTAAAAAATATAGCTGAATCCAATTCAGAAAATATTAATAATAATATTAGTGATGCGTATCATGATGATGCAGAAATAAGAACCTTCCATCCACTTAATGACTTAAAAGGCATTTCTGAAATAACAGAAAAATTATGGAAACCGCTTTTAAATGCATTTCCTGATCTTGAGAGAAGGGATAACCTAATTCTTGGCGGTTCTTTTCAAGACTCAATTTTTGTTTCAACAATAGCTCATTTAACTGGGACTTTTGTTAATCCATGGCTTAATGTTCCTGCTCATGGCAAAACAATACATTTAAGAATATGTGAAGCGCATCAAATTAAAGATAATAAAATCATTCAATCACATATTTTGATTGATACTCTAGATTTTATTCGTCAGGCAGGATTTTGGCCAATAAATAAATCATTAGGAGTAGAAGGAATGTGGCCTGGTCCTATAACCGGTGATGGTACAACATTTGAAAATATGGATGATGAGTTGTCCATCAATTCGATGAATCAAGCTTTAACAATGCAGAGAAGTTTAAATATAAAACCAGAAACAGATCCTGGATCAACGCATGAATACGTTAGAGATAAATTGCTAAATCATCCTCAAAAAGAATTCTGGCATCCTAAAATGATGTGGTACGGACCTTGCGGTATTGGTACAGCAAGAGGTTTAAAAGGATTTGTTGATCATCATCAATTACCTTTTAGGTTTACATTTAAAGAGAGAGATTACTGGAAAATTGGTCATTATATAGAAATAGCTGATGGTAATTATTCAATGACATCAGGCTGGCACAGTATTGAGTGTATACATGGTTCTAATGAGTGGCTAGGCTACAAAGGTACTGGTAAAGCTGTCACAATGAGGGTTATGGATTTCTATTTACATCATGAAGGTTTGATACGAGAAAACTGGGTCCCAATAGATATAGCACATATCTTAAATCAAATAGGCATAGATGTATTTGATCTAATAAAAAAATAACAGATTAAATAGATATTATCAGTTTATTATATATACGTAGAAAATTAATTGAGGGGATAAAATGACTGTTTCATATATCAAAAAAGCTGACAAAACTGCTTCTTCCGATGAAGTAGAAACAAGACAACGAGTTCAAGAAGTTCTTAAAGAAATTGAAACAAAAAGAGATGAGGGCATTAGAGAAATCTCTCGAAAATTTGATAATTATGAAGGTGATGTTATTGTTTCTCAAGAAAAAATTGAAGAAGTTATAAAATCATTAGATCAAAAAGTAAAAGATGATGTGCAGTTCTCCTATGATAGAGTTCGCAGTTTTGCAGAGCATCAACTAAAACATCTTAATAATGATTTTGAAGTTGAATTATCTCCAGGTCTTTTTGCTGGTCAAAAATTAATTCCTGTGAACAGTGTTGGTTGTTATGTTCCAGGGGGCCGGTATAATAATATTGCCTCCGCTGTCATGAGTATCACGACAGCAAAAGTTGCGGGTGTTAAAAATGTAATTGCCGCGAGTCCTCCAAAAGATGAAAATGGGGCTAATCCTATAATTATTTACACTGCAAATTTATGTGGTGCTGATGTTATTATGAACTGTGGTGGAATTGGAGCAATTGGAGCTTTTGCTTATGGATGTTTTGGCAATCCAGAAGTTGATATGATCGTTGGTCCAGGAAACCAGTATGTAGCAGAAGCAAAAAGAATTTTATACGGAAAAGTTGGAATAGATTTATTTGCTGGGCCTACAGAAATTGGTATTATCGCAGATCATACTGCTGATAAAGAAATGATCGCTGTTGATCTTGTTGGTCAAGCAGAACACGGTCCAAATTCTCCAGCGTGGCTGTATACAACTGATAAAGAATTGTGTGATTATGTTATGAAGCGAGTACCAGAATTAATTGCTGAACTCCCCGAAACATCGAGAAATAATGCTGATGCTGCTTGGCGTGATTATGGTGAGGTTGTGTTGTGTGATACTAATGAAGAATTATGCCAGGTAAGTGATGAATATGCACCTGAGCATTTAGAAGTACAAGCTGAAAAATTGGATTGGTGGTTAGATAAATTAAAAAACTATGGATCATTATTTTTAGGAGAAGAAACTACAGTTGCTTACGGCGATAAATGTTCTGGAACTAACCACATTCTTCCAACCAAAGGAGCTGCAAAATATACTGGTGGTTTGTTTGTAGGTAAATTTATCAAAACAGTTACCTTTCAGCGCATGACAAAAGAATCGAATAAAGAAGTTGGTGCTGCAGCAGCTAGAATTTCACGATTAGAAGGAATGGAAGCACATGCACGAACAGGTGATGCCCGTTTAAGAAAATATGGTTTTCAAAATTAAATAATTTTTTTACTTTCTAAAAAATTAATAATTTGATCAGCCAACTCTTCAGCATTATTTGTTTTCGTATCAAGGACGAGATCTGCATTTTCTGGTATTTCATAAGTAGAATCAATTCCTGTAAAATTCTTTAATTCGCCTGATCTTGCTTTTTTATATAATCCTTTTGGATCTCTCTTTTCACATTCTTCTAGTGGGGTACTAACAAATACCTCAAAAAACTCACCTTCCTCGAGCAAGTCTCTTGCCATTTTTCTTTCTGAGCGAAACGGAGAAATAAAGGATACTAGAGTAATTAATCCAGCATCTAGCATTAATTTTGATACTTCAGCAACACGTCGAATATTTTCAACACGGTCTGTATCGGTAAATCCTAAATCTTTATTTAATCCATGACGCACATTATCACCATCTAATAGATAAGTTCTTTTATTCATCGTATGAAGTTTTTGCTCGAGAATATTGGCAATGGTTGACTTCCCTGATCCTGATAATCCCGTAAACCAAATCACACATGGTTGTTGGACATTTAGTTTGGAGCGCGTCTTTTTATTGATACTCATTTCATGCCAAGAAATATTAGTGGATCGACGCAAGACATGATCAATCATGCCAGCACCAATTGTTTTATTATTATATGGATCAATGACAACAAAACTCCCTAATTGATGATTGTTTTTATAAGGAGCAATACTGTGCGTTTTATTTAGAGCTATTTTACAATATGCAATATCGTTTAAATTTAATTTTTTGGTTGCTATTTCCTCATAAGAATTCACATTAATACTGTGCACTAGATCAGTAATTTGTCCATTGATATAAGTATTATTAAAACGAAAGATGTAATTACGCTCAGGTAACATTGAGTCTTGATCCATCCAAACAAGATGAGCTGCAAACTGATCAGCTTTTATAATATCCGTATTATCATGTGTAAGAATGATATCGCCTCGAGAAATATCTAATTCATCTTGTAACGTTAATGTTACTGCCTGATTTGTAAAAGCTTCGCCTAATTCACCATTGGTTCCATAAATATTCTTAATTGAAGTTTGAGAATTCGATGAAGCTGTTGTGATTACATCTCCTTTAGATATTTTGCCAGAAGTGATTGTTCCTGCATATCCTCTAAAATCTGAGGTTGATCTATTTACCCACTGCACTGGCATGCTAAATGCATTTGGTATGTCCTTCTTTTCAATTTGAATATTTTCTAAAGTTTCAATAAGAGAAGGACCTGAATACCATTTAGTATTTTCAAAAGTTGAAAAAACATTATCTCCTTTTAGGGCTGATAGTGGAATATACTTGGTAGAGATAAAATTAAAATTCTTTATCAATTCTTTATATTCTGCGATGATTTTATTAAAAATATGTTCATCATAATTTACTAAATCCATTTTGTTAATTGCCACAACAACATGCTTGATACCAAGGAGATTAACAATAAAACTATGCCTTTTTGTTTGCTCCAAAACACCTTTTTGTGCATCAATTAAAATGATAGCAACATCAGAATTAGAAGCACCTGTTGCCATATTACGTGTATATTGTTCATGTCCAGGCGTATCGGCAACAATAAATTTACATTTTGATGTTTCAAAAAAACGATAGGCTACATCAATTGTAATTCCTTGTTCGCGCTCTGCTTGTAAGCCATCAATTAATAAAGCTAGGTCTATATCTTTTCCTTGGGTTCCATATTTTTCACTTTCAATCTTAACTTGATCCATTTGATCAAGAAATACATTTTGGGAATCGTATAACAGTCTACCTAATAAAGTCGACTTTCCATCATCCACAGATCCACATGTTAAAATTTTAACTTGCTTCTTTTTATTTTGATTTTGAAAAAATTTTTCTAAATCCATTAAAAATATCCTTCTTGCTTCTTTTTTTCCATTGATCCAATTTGATCTTTATCGATTGCTCTTCCTTCTCTTTCAGAATTTTTACTCTCTAATAATTCAATAATAATCTCTTCAACCGATATTGCCTTAGATTCAATGGCACCGGTCAATGGATAACAACCCAATGTTCTAAAACGCACTATTCGATTTTCTATTTTTTCATGTTCTTTTACATCGAGCCTTTTGTCATCAACCATTAAAAGTAAATTATCACGTTTAATTACGGGGCGTTCTTTTGCAAAATATAGAGGAACAATATTTATTTTTTCTTGGTAAATGTATTGCCACACATCAATCTCAGTCCAATTTGATAGAGGAAAAACTCTTACGTTTTCTCCCTTTGCTATTTTTGTATTATATAAATTCCACAATTCAGGCCGTTGATTTTTTGGATCCCAATGATGTTGCTGATCTCTAAAAGAAAATACTCTTTCCTTTGCTCTTGATTTTTCCTCATCTCTTCGTGCTCCTCCAAAAGCAGCATCAAACTTATATTTATCTAATGCTTGTTTCAGTGACTGTGTCTTCATCACATCTGTATGAAGTTTAGAGCCATGAGTAATAGGACCAATGTTATTTTTTACACCTTCTTCATTAATATGAACTAATAAATCTAAGTTGTATTCTTTTGCTATTTGATCACGAAAAGTTATCATTTCTTTAAATTTCCAAGTTGTATCAACATGCAATAATTTAAATGGCAGTTTACTTGGTGCAAAAGCTTTTAATGCTAAGTGTAGCATGACAGCAGAGTCTTTTCCTATTGAATATAGCATCACGGGATTTTCAAACTCTGATGCTACTTCTCTAATAATGTGAATGCTCTCAGACTCTAATTTTTCTAAATGGGTTAAGTTCATAATTTAATTGAGATCAATGTTGCCTATAGCATAAAATTCAGGATTAAGAATATTCTCTTTAGTATTATATTTGATACTATCATTTTGAAAGGTTCTAATTTTTCCACCAGCTTCATTTACTATCATATGACCAGCTGCTATATCCCATTCAGATGTTGGGCCAAAACGTGGATATATATCTGCCACACCCTCTGCAATCAAACAAAATTTTAATGAACTCCCAGCTTGAACTATGTCAGCATTAGGAAATTTTTCTTTTACCCAATTATCAAAAATAGCGTTAGAGTGAGAACGACTTCCAATTACGCGTGCTCTGTTCGTTTGATTTGAAACTAGAATTTTTTGAATTCCTTCAAAGTTTTTCAATTTATCTTTTGCATTTGTTTTAAATGATCCTTTGTTTTTTTCAGCCAAGTACAAGAGGGATTTTGCTGGAACATAGACTACTCCTAAAATTGGATTATTGTCTTCAATCAAAGCAATATTTACAGTGAACTCACCATTTTTTTTTATAAATTCTTTTGTTCCATCTAAGGGATCAACAAGCCAATACTTTTTCCAATTTTTTCTTACACTCCATTCCACTAGTGACTCTTCGCTCAAAATAGGAATATTGCCATTGAATTTATTTAGAGACTCTAGAATAATTTTATTAGAAGCTAAATCTGCTTTTGTTAAAGGAGATAAGTCCTCTTTGTGTGTAACTTGAATATCATTATTATAGAAATTTAAAATTTCTTTACCTGCTTCTATTGAAACATTACAAACATCTAATAACAATTTATTATTTGGTATCATTTTAATTTGACTTTTATAGAACCTAAATTAGTGTTTTGACAGATTTTTATGGAAAAAGAAATTTACAAAATCATAAACAAAGAAAAATTAAGCGTAGTAAGTGAAAACTTAGAAAAAGCCCCTAGTCATCCTTATGAATGATCCCCTATTGCAGTCTTTTCAACTTAAACATTTACATTTAAAAAATCGCATTATCATAACAAGTCATGAACCATCTTATAACGAAGATGGCTTTCCAAAAGATCGGTACATAGCCTATCATCTAGAGAGAGCAAAAGGTGGAATAGCAATGACGATGACTGCAGGTTCATCTGTGGTATCTAAAGATAGTCCTCCTTCATTTGATAATATTCATGCATACAAAGATGAAGTTGTTCCATGGATAAAAAAACTAACAAATGCCATTCATGATCAGAATTGCAAAATTATGATACAATTAACTCATTTAGGCAGAAGAACATCATGGAGTAAAGGTGATTGGCTTCCATCTATTTCATCTGGAAGGCACCGTGAACCTGCTCATAAAGCATTTCCAAAAATTGCTGAAAGTTGGGATATTGAGCGAATTATAAAACAATATGGTGATGCTGCAGAAAGGATGAAAGAAGGGGGGATGGATGGAGTTGAGCTTGAGGGTCAAGGTCATTTAATAGGTCAATTTTTATCACCATTAAGTAATGATTTAGAAACAGAGTATGGAGGTAGTTTAGAGAATAGACTACGTTTTACCATTGAGGTTTTAACAGAAATAAGAAAAAAAGTTGGACAAAAATTTATAGTGGGTATCCGTTGTGTATTTGATGAGGCTGCCGAAGGTGGGCTAAGCAAATTCGAAGGGTTAGAAATTGCAAAGATTTTATCTAATTCAGGTCTTGTAGATTACCTAAATATTAATAGAGGAAGAATTCACACGGATCCAAGTTTAACTAAACTAATTCCAATACAAGGGATGAAGAGTGCTCCTCATTTAGATTTTGCTGGAGAAATAAAAAAAGTGGTTAATTTGCCAATTTTTCATGCATCCAAAATTTCTGATGTAGCCACTGCAAGATATGCTATTTCCAATGGTATTGTTGACATGATTGGAATGACTAGAGGGCACTTAGCTGATCCCCATATTGTAAAAAAAATAAAAGAAAAAAGAGAAGAGGATATAAGGCCATGCGTTGGTGCAACGTATTGTTTGGATAGAATATACCAAGGTGAAGAAGCGCTATGTATTCACAATGCAGCAACAGGAAGAGAATTAAAATTTCCAAATATAATTTCTCCTTCAAAAACTAAAAAAAGAATTGTGATAGTAGGTGCTGGACCCGGTGGTCTTGAGTCGGCAAGAATAGCATCTGAAAGAGGTCATGAAGTTGTAATTTTTGAGGCTGCTTCCGATCCGGGTGGGCAAGTAAGACTATGTGCAAAATCAAAAAGAAGAAAAGATATGATGGGAATAATTGATTGGAGGATGGAACAATGCACAAAAAAAAATGTAAATTTTAAATTTAATGTTTTAGCAGAAAAAGATGAAATACTTAGTGAAGACCCAGACACGGTAATTATTGCAACTGGAGGTATACCTAATCTAGAACTGTTTGAAACAAAGAAAGATTTAGAAAATGTGTTTTCAAGTTGGGATATAATCTCCGGTGATATTAAAACTGCAGAAAATATATTAATATATGATGAAGCAGGAGATCATGTTGCGATGCAATCAGCTGAACTCGCGATTCAACAAGGATCAAAAGTAAATTTTATGACACCTGATAGATTAATATCATCAGAAATAATGGGTATGAATTTAACTCCTTATTTAAAAAATCTTCAAAATGAAAATATTTCATTTTTAATTGGTAAACGATTATTAGATGTTTCTATAGAGGGGAATAAACTAAATGCAGTAATTGGATCAGATTATAACGAGTTATTCAAACAAAATTCAACCTATGATCAAGTATTTGTAAACTATGGAACAAAACCTCTAGATGAATTATATTTTGAGCTATCACCTCTTTCAAAGAATATGGGAGAAATAAATTATGAAAAATTTATTAAGGGATACGAGCAGGATATAATTAAAGATAAAGACAATAAATTTAATATTTTTAGAATTGGAGATGCTGTTTCATCACGAAACATCCATGCAGCAATTTATGATGCCTTAAGGTTAGTAATCAATATTTAAAAGTTAAATAAGTCAATGCACAGTGACAATGAAGTCATTAATCTTTATAGTTTAGATAAATAATTGAGAGGTACTATGGACGAAGAATTATTTAAAAAAGGACTAGAAAAAAGAAAAGCAACATTAGGTAAAGAATATGTTGAAAAAAATTTAGAACAAGCGGATGAATTTACACTGCCTTTTCAAAAAGCAATGACGGAATGGTGTTGGGGATTTGGTTGGGGTGATGAAGTCATAGACATGAAAACTCGTTCAATGATGAACCTATCAATGATTGGTGCACTAGGAAAAATGCATGAATGGGAAATACATTGCAGAGGAGCAATAACTAATGGAGTATCCAAAGAAGAGATTAGAGCAATTATTCATGTTATTGGAATTTATTGTGGTGTTCCTCAAGCGTTAGAGTGTTTTAGAGTTGCTAAAAAAATATTGGAAGAAAAAAATCTTTAGATTTATTTTAATTATAAATATAAAAAATATATCCAACGTATAAGACTAGGCCAATGGAGCCATAAGTTCTTCCAATTCTTTTAAGAAAAAACATAAATCCTAAAATCATTACAGTAACTAATAACATAAAGAGTAGATCAGCAGAGCCTATTACAGTTGGGACGTTAAAGTTTCCAAAAAAAGAAGAAACACCCAGTACTCCTAAAACATTATAAATGTTAGATCCTAAAACATTACCAAGAGCGAAATCAACTTTACGTCTTATAGCAGATAAAATTCCAACAACTAATTCGGGAAGTGAAGTACCAAAGGCAACTAAAGATATACCTATTATAGCTTCTGGAATATTTAACTGAGTTGCAATATTAATTGCTGAGTCTACAAAAAGATCAGATCCATAAATTAATAATATTATTCCTAATACAATGAAAATTATTGAAAGTATGAGAGAATAATCTCCTTTTTCCTCAACATCAGATACATCAAGAGACCCTTGTTTAACTTGTATGTACATAATTAAAAATAATAATCCGATTGCCAATATTCCATAAATAAAATTAAAAGATATAATGAGAAAACTCATAGTTATCAAAATTACTGCCAAGCCAATATTTATCCAAGCCTGATTAATTTGATTTTGGTTAATTTTACTAATAGGAATTAGAAATGATGTAGCCGCCATGACCAGTATTAAATTTGCAATGTTACTTCCAATAACAGCACCAACTGCTAGATCTGGGTGATTTGAAACTACGGCATTAATACTACTTGCTAGTTCGGGTAAAGATGTACCTCCAGCCACAATAACAACACCTATAGCAAATAGAGACACTCTAAGCTTTCTTCCAAAACTAACAGAGCCTCTAATTATTAGTTCTGCACCGAGTATAAGAAGAGCTAAACCAAAAATTAATAAAAATAAATTCACTTAAATCTAACTTCCGTAAATATAGTGCGGAAGCCATAAAGCAATTTGAGGAAAAATAATAATTAAAAGTAACCCTATGACTTGCAGAACCATAAATTGCATCATTCCTATGTAGATATCTTTCAAATCCCATTCAGGTACTACACCTTTTAAAAAGTATGCAGATAAGGCAACTGGTGGAGACAACCAAGCTGTCTGCAAGTTTACTGCAACAAGAATGGCAAACCATATAAGATTAAAACCTAAACCTTCAATAAGAGGTAAAATTATAGGCACAACAATTAAAACAATTGGTACCCATTCTAAAGGCCAGCCTAAAAGAAAAATCATAGCCATTACAATAAGTAAAATTAAATATCTATTTACCTCTAAACTTAATAAGAAATCAGTAATCATTGAAGGAGTTCCTAATCTCGCAAAAACAGCTCCAAAGAAATTAGAAGCTGCAACTAACAACATTATTAAGGCAGTAATCTCAAGAGTTTTAATTAATCCATCTTTTAATTTGTCTAAAGTTAACTTACGATATGCAAGTGCTAATAAAATAGATCCGAGGGCACCACATCCAGCAGCCTCAGTTGGTGTTGCAAGACCAAACAAAATACTTCCTAGCGCAGAGAAAACTAAAAGTGCTGGCGGAACTAGTCCCATAAAAAATTCATAAAGAACAACTTTAATATCCTTTTCCCTATCCTCTTCCGGAACAACAGGTCCAAGTGAAGGATCTAAGTAACACCTAATAGTTGCGTAACCAGCATATAAAACTGCTAACATAATTCCAGGTATGATAGCTGCTGCAAAAAGATCTGTAACAGGAATTTCCATGATGGGACCCATTACAACGAGCATAATACTTGGAGGAATTAAAATTCCTAAAGTTCCTCCTGCAGTTATTGTTCCAGCTGCTAACCTAACATCATATCCTGATCTATTCATGGATTTTGCAGCCATAATTCCCAATATTGTAACTGACGCACCAACAATACCTGTGGCTGCAGCAAAAATGATAGATACAAAAAGAACAGCATAAAAAAGAGATCCACGAACTCTTGAAAGCATCATCTGCACTGAAGAAAATAATCTTTCCATTAAACCTGCTTGCTCCATCATAATACCCATAAAGACAAACAGTGGGACGGCAGCCAATGTTTGCTCGGTCATGACCATTGAAAACTGTAGTGTCATTAAATAGAAAACCAGTTTTCCAAATCCAAGATAACCAAAAACAAAACCTAAAAAAATTAATGTAAAGGAAATTGGGAAACCAACAAAAATAGAAAATAGCATTACCGCTATTAAAAATATTCCTAAAATCTCCGGACTAATAAATTCTGCAATCATTCATCACCTGGCCATTTACCATTTTTCATTGCATAGTGACTTTTCAATAATTCAGATACACCTTGTATAAGTAAAAAAACTATACCAATCCATAAGCATGATTTTATTGGCCAAAGATACGGCATCCAAGCGGTATCCATTCCTTTTTCGCCACGTTGCATTGACTCGATAACAAATATTGTAGTCATATACAAACAAAAGAAAAGTCCAGGAAAATAGAAAAATAAATATAACCAAAAATCGATAAAGCCTTGCGTTTTGGTTTTAAAATTACGATATAAAAAATCCGCTCTTATATGTACGCCCCTTGACAAGGCATAACCCGAACCAATCATAAACATCGCACCATAAAAAAATCTGCTCATGTCGTAGGCCCAGTAAGTAGGTGCGAGAAAAAATTTTCTTGCTACAACCTCATATGCCATACATAAAAATAAGGGAACTGTTATCCAACAAATAGTTTTTCCAACCAACAAACTAAATTTATCAATGTTGATAATTGTTTTATAAATCCAATTTGCCATGTCAGATGGCTGTTCAAAATAGCCTACTTTTCTCTCAGCTATTAACTCATCCTTTAAATCGTAATCTTGAATATTATCTGACATTCTTGTGTTCTACAGGAATTAAAGAGCGGAAACTAGTCCGCTCTTTATATATTTTAAATTATTTTAATGTTGCAGCGTGAGCCATACCTAATTTAGCATTAGACATTTGAGCGCCACTCCAAAATGGTACTGCAATATCAGCGAATTCTTTCATAGAAGTATACACTTCATTGAAAAATTCATTTTCTTCTGCATTTTTATTTAGAGTTGCTAAAGCAGCTGCCATGTATTCAGAGAAATAATCAGTTGGTGTATCATGTAATATAACACCAGCTTCTTCTGTTAACATTCTCAGCGCTTTACCGTTCTCATAAATTCTATCAGATAAAGTCAGCATCAATGATGCATCAGCAGCTACCTGTAGAGAAGCTTTTTCATGATCAGTTAAACTATCATATAGACTCCCGTTCATATAAAAGTCTGCATTTACGACAACTTGGTGCAAACCCTGAAGGTAGTAGTGCTTTAATACTTTTTGAAAACCAAACACACTGTCAGGTTTTGGGCAGCACCATTCTGCAGCATCAATTGTACCAGCTTCAAGAGCAGGGAGGATATCTCCACCACCCATTGCTACTGAAGCAATACCAATATCTTTATATGTTTGACCAGGTATTCCTGGAGGTGTTCTAAAGCGATATTTTCTAAAATCCTCCATACTTGTGATTGGTTCTTTAAACCATCCCAATGCTTCTGGACCAACAGGCTGGAGCATAAATCCCTTTATGTCTCTTCCCATCTCATCCCAAAGTTGTTCATATAATTCTTTTCCACCTGCAGCGTTAAACCAAGATAGGAATGCTAAGTTATCGATCCCTACACCACCACCTGCAACAGGTGATCCAAATAACATTGCAGCTGGATGTTCTCCTGACCAATAGTGAGTCCAAGCAAATCCACAATCAATAAGACCTTTATCGATTGCATCCAGTGTTTCTTTACCACCAACAACAGTACCTGCTGGCATAATTTCAAATTTTAAAGACCCTCCAGTTAACTCTGTAACTCTATCAGTAAACTCTTCTTTTAGTAAACGAGCCTCATCACTCTTAGCATTTAAAACCGTCTGACACTTTAGTGTTTTTGCTTTTGCGGAGACAGTTGCAAATCCTAGAATCAAAATTGTTCCTAGAACTAATGTTAATAATTTTTTCATGTTACCTCCCGAAAAATTGTATAAAAAAACTTAACACTAATAAAACGTTTTACAAAGATATTATTAGGATTAATTAATAAAAAATATTGATATTAATATAATAATGAAAAAAATAAAAATTAAGCAAATAGCAAAAAAAATAAATAATTTAAAATATGTTGCCATTAAATTTTATACATTTTAAACCAATCTTGTTTATAAAATTATCTATTAATTACCTAATTTTTAAACTCAAATATTTATAATGAGTGATAGTTTTGATTATATAATTGTTGGAGCTGGTTCTGCTGGATGCGTACTAGCAAACAGATTGTCAGCCAATCCAAAAATCTCAGTTTTGTTAATTGAAGCAGGAGGAAAAGATACGTATCCATGGATACATATACCTGTTGGTTATTACAAAACCATGCATAATCCAAAAACGGATTGGTGTTTCAAAACAGAACCAGATGAGTCCATCAATGGAAGATCAATTAATTATCCAAGAGGAAAAACATTAGGGGGCAGTTCGTCAATAAACGGTCTATTGTATATAAGAGGGCAATCAAGAGATTATGATATTTGGCGACAACTCGGAAACACTGGGTGGGGATGGGAAGATGTACTCCCCTACTTTATTAAATCAGAAAATCAGGAAAGAGGGGCAAATAAGTTTCATGGTGTTGGAGGTCCTTTATCAGTTTCTGATATTAGAATTAAACTTGATATTTTAGACGAATTCCAAAATGCTGCTGAAGAGATCGGTATACCTAAAATAAAAGATTTTAACACCGGTGATAATTTTGGATGTGATTATTTTCAAGTGACCGAAAAAAATGGATTACGATGCAGCACTGCCGTTGGTTATTTAAACCCAGCTAAAAAAAGAAAAAATTTAAAAATTGTGGTTAAGGCACATGTAAAACAAATTAATTTTGATGGAAAAAAAGCTGTTGGCATTTCCTATTGGCATGACAATCAATTGATATCGGTAAAAACTAATAAAGAAGTAATATTGTCAGCAGGCGCAATTGGCTCGCCTCATATTTTACAAGCATCAGGAATTGGCAATGAGAACAAATTACATAAATTAGGCATAAACATGGTTCATCATAATCCAAATGTTGGACAAAATCTTCAAGACCATCTGATGTTAAGACCTGTCTACAAAGTAAAAAATATAAAAACACTAAACAAGACTATCAATAGTTTTTTTGGCAAAATGTTAATTGGAATGGAGTTTGTTTTTTTTAGAAAAGGCGTAATGACAATGGGTGCAAGTCAGTTATGTGGTTTTGCTAAAAGTGACGAGAATAAAGAAAC
>CACIRR010000004.1 GCA_902589095.1 uncultured Alphaproteobacteria bacterium
TAGATGCTGATTATGACATTGTAAGAAAAATGAGGGCCTCAATTTTGATTTTAGGCCCATTAATTGCTAGATTTGGAAAAGCAAGAATATCACTCCCAGGGGGCTGCGCAATTGGCACAAGACCAATTGATATTCATTTAGAAGGACTGAAAAAATTAGGTGCAAATTTTCAAGTTGAAAATGGTTATGTTGTAGGTTGGGTCAAAAAACAATTGATTGGCAATCATATCACTCTTCCTTTTCCAAGTGTTGGTGCAACTGAAAATATTATGATGGCTGCATCAATTGCCAAAGGAAAAACAATAATTGAGAATGCTGCAAGAGAGCCTGAAATTAATGATTTAGCTATGGCCCTGAATAAGATGGGCGCCAAAATAAATGTTAAAAATAATGGAATAATAAAAATTAATGGTGTTAATTCATTGTCCCAAACTTCACACAAAATTATGAGTGACAGAATAGTGGCAGGTACATTTGTGATTGCTGCTGTAATGTTAAATAAAAAATTTGAAGTAAAAGATATTGAAAGCAATCACTTAGAAGCTTTGACATCTTCATTGACTGAAATGGGAGCAAAATTAAAAATTAAAAAAACTTCTATTCAAATTATGCCTACTAAAAAATTAAATGGAATTAAGATTGAAACAGCTCCTTATCCAGGTTTTCCAACTGATTTACAGGCACAAATTATGGCTTTGATGAGTTTGGTCAATGGAAATTCACAAATTAAAGAAAATATATTTGAAAATAGATTTATGCATGTTCCCGAGCTAAATAGATTGGGTGCTATGATAAGAGTAAAAAAAGATATAGCTTTAATTACAGGTAATAGAAATTTAAAAGGTGCACAAGTAATGGCTAGCGATTTAAGAGCTAGTGTTAGTCTCGTTCTTGCTGCCTTATGTGCAGAAGGGGAAAGCATAATTAACAGAGTTTATCATCTTGACAGAGGATATGAAAAAATTGAACATACCTTAGGTAGTTTAGGTCCATCAATAATAAGAGAAAAATATTAAGTTTTTATAGTTTTTTCAAATTTAAGATATAAAAGCCAAAAATTATGTCCAAAATTATTATAGCTGTTCCAAGAGGAAGAATAATTAGCGAAATTAAAAAAATTCTAGCAAAAACAAGTTTTGCTCCTGAAAAAGAAATGTTTGATGACAAGTCAAGAAAGCTTACATTTTCATCAAAAAGAAAAGATGTTAATTTTATCAAAGTCAGAGCTTTTGATGCATGCACATTTGTAGCTTTTGGAGCTGCTCAAATTGGTATAGCTGGCGAAGATGTAATAAAAGAATTCGACTACTCAGAAGTATATGCGCCTTTAGAGCTAAATATTGGACATTGTCGCTTGTCTGTTGCTGCACTCAAAACATTATTAAAAAAAGAAGATCCAGAGACTTGGAGCAATATTAGAGTTGCCACAAAATATCCAAATATCAGCAAAGAATATTTTGCAAAAAAAGGTGTGCAGGTTGATGCGA
This sequence comes from uncultured Alphaproteobacteria bacterium, assembly GCA_902589095.1. Taxonomy (GTDB): domain Bacteria; phylum Pseudomonadota; class Alphaproteobacteria; order HIMB59; genus CACPNW01. Next base: position 1,488 of record CACIRR010000004.1, read on the forward strand.
TAAAGTTAAATGGTTCAATGGAGTTGGCGCCCTCTTTAAATATGTGTAGAAGAATAGTTGACTTGGTTTCTACTGGCGCTACGCTAAAAGCGAATGGTCTTAAGGAAATTGATGAGATTATGAAAGTTCAATCAAAATTAATTATTAATAGATCTGCTTTCAAAACAGATAATAAAAAAATACAATCTATTATTCAGGAGTTCAAAGATTTAGTAGAATGAAAATACTAACTTATCAATCTGATGATTTTTGGAGACAATTAGAAGAACATCTTTTTATAAGAGATGAAGAAACAAGCTCTAAAATAGAAGCTGATGTAAAATCGATTATTAAAGAGATAAGGGCATATGGTGATGAAAAAGTTATACAATTTGCAAAAGATTTTGATAAGATTATTATAAAAAAAAATGAAATAAAATTACCAAATTTAAAACAATTTTATTCTTTAGAAAATTTAAATAACGAAACTGTTAAAAGTTTTAGGTTAGCTATACAAAATGTGAGAAAATTTCACCAAAAACAATACCCTAGTGATTATGAAATTTCAAATATGGATGCAAAATTAAAATCAATTTGGAAACCAATGGACTCAGTAGGTCTTTATGTTCCAGGCGGTAAAGCAGTTTATCCATCCTCATTAATTATGAGTGTAGTTCCTGCTCAAATAGCAGGAGTAAAAAGAATAGTCTGTGTAACACCTCCTTCAAATAACTTTAATCCTTATATTGCTTTTCTATTAGACGAGTTAAATATCCAAGAAGTTTATCAAATTGGTGGGGCTCAAGCAATTGCGGCTTTAACTTATGGAACTCAAACAATTAATCCAGTTAATAAAATTTTTGGACCAGGAAACGCTTATGTTGCAGCTGCAAAAAAACAAGTTTTTGGCAAAGTTGGGATAGATTTAGTTGCTGGCCCCTCAGAAATTATAGTTGTAGCAGACGAAGATAATAATCCTGAATGGGTTGCAAGTGATATAATGGCTCAAGCCGAGCATGATGAAAATGCACAGTCAATACTAATTACTAATAGCAATAATTTTGCTAAAAAAGTATTGGACAACATAGATAATCTTAAAAAAACTTTGAGCAAAAAAGTAACAGTTGAAACTAGTTTGAAAAAAAATGGCCTAATCGTGATTATGGATGATTTAAAATTGTCATATAAAATTATTAATAAAATAGCTCCAGAACATTTGCACCTTCAATCAAAAGAAAAAGATTTTATTTTTCAAAATGTGAACAATGCTGGAGGAATATTTTTAGGTGATTATTCAACTGAAGCATTTGGTGATTATGTTGTAGGGACAAATCATATCTTACCTACTTCTGGAGCAGCTAAATTTTCATCAGGTTTAGGTGTAATTGATTTCATGAAAAAAAGCTCTGTTGTAGAAATAAATAAGTTGAGTTATGAAAATCTATCAAAGCATGTAGAAAATATATCAGATGTTGAGAATTTAGATGCTCATAAATTGTCAGTTACGGTTAGACAAACAAAATAAAATTAATTATAAGTCCTAAAAAAAAGAAAGATAAAAATGCCAAAAGAAGGATCGATTGAATTTCAAGGTGTGGTACTAGAGCTTTTACCTAATGCAATGTTTAAAGTTAAATTAGAAAATGATCATGAGATTTTAGCTCATTCATCAGGAAAAATGAGAAAAAATAGAATTAGAGTATTAGCTGGTGATAAAGTTACAGTTGAAATGACGCCCTATGACTTAACCAAAGGTCGCATTACATTTAGATGGAAGTAGAAAAAAAAGACAACATAATCAATCTGAAGAAGAAAAAAAGTAAGTGTCCTACTTGTAAAAAAATTTCTAAAGAGCCATTTAGTCCATTTTGTTCAAAAAAATGTGCAGAATTAGATTTAATGAAATGGCTAAATGATGAACATGAAATTAATATAACTAATTAAAGTTTTTTTTATAATATTTAATTGAATTAATAGCTAAAACACATTATCACAATTTTTTCATAGCCCAGGTAGCTCAGTTGGTAGAGCAGAGGACTGAAAATCCTCGTGTCGGTGGTTCGATTCCGCCCCTGGGCACCATCATCTAATTTCATATTTCTCAAATTAGTGTAAGATCAATATCATGAAATCAATATTAGTATTTTCTAACGGAGAAAAAATTGGTGATGGAATAATTAAACTGCCTTTGCTTAATGAATTAAAGAGGAGACTGCCATATCATAATTTATTTTGGATGACCGATCAAGGAAGTACTGTGTATACATCAACCTTAAAGAATATTTCCTGTAATTACATTCATAAAATCTATGAGAAAGTTAATTTAAATTATTTTTTTTCGAATAAAATTTCAAATAATTATCAATTGGAAAAAGAGTTTTTTGATATAATATTAGACACTCAAAAATCTGTATTTAGAACGCTAACTCTTAAAAGAATTAAACATAAAACTTTTATTTCTGGTTCAGCATCAGGCATATTCTCTGATATTAGACTCAATAAAAATATTAGAAATGAGAAAAAATACTACTTGGAGTATTTGTATGATCTACTTGATTTAATTTTAAAAAAAGAAGTAGATAAGAATTTCAAGTTTCCAATTAATGAAAATATAGAAGTAAATTTAAGGAAAATTTTTTCTGAAAATCATAATTATGTAGGCATTGCTCCTGGAGCTGGAGAAGAAAATAAAATATGGCCTCTTAATAATTATATTGAAATTGGAAAATATTTAGAGTCGAAAGATTATATAATAGTTTATTACTTAGGGCCAAATGAGAGGGATTATGAAAAAATCTTGAAACAAAATTTTCAAAATGCAATTTTTTTAGAAAATGAAAAATTATTAGATAGTTTTAATAATATTGAAATAATTATGGCTTCAACAAAATTTTTAAAATTTGCAATATCAAATGATAGTGGAGTCAGTCACATGCTTTCAACAAATTATTGTCCTTTAATAAAGTTATTTGGACCAAAAGATTCTAATAAGTTTACTCCAAAGTTGAAAAACTTAATTACAGTTTCATCATCAGAATTAAATTCAGATAAAATTGAAGATATTAGTATTTCTAGAGTTATTAGAGCAATTGAGGATTTAGATTAATCAATGTTTAAGTTCGATAAACTAGTTTTTGGTGATCTTGGATGGGGTGATGAGTTTTTATTTGCAACTCTAATGACAATTACAGTTAGTATTCTATCAATGGGTTTAGGTTTGTTTCTTGCCATACTAACTGTTTGGGCAAAATTAATTACAAATAAAATAACTCGACTTATTGCTAATTTTTACACCACTGTTGTGAGGGGTGTGCCGGAGTTATTGGTAATTTATTTGATCTTCTTTGGTGGAAACACTGTTGTTATGAGTATTGCTAAGCTTTTTGGGTATAATGGATACATTGAATTAAATGCTTTAACTATTGGAACTATAGCAATTGCCTTTATTTCAGCAACTTATTCTAGTGAAGTTTTGCGTGCTGCCTATTTGGCTGTGAACAAAGGGCAAATAGAGGCTGCGAAAGCTCTTGGATTAAATAAATTTCAAATCTTTTTTAAAGTGATGGGTCCTCAAATTTTGCGTCACGCGCTTCCAGGTATTGGTAATGTATGGCAAATTACACTGAAAGATACTTCTTTAATTTCAGTTACAGGATTAGTTGAAATTATGAGACAAACTAGAATAGCTTCAAATGTGGAACATTCTCCACTCACATTTCTTGTTACAGCAGCTTTATTGTATTTATTTCTAACAACTTTTTCAGGAAAATTTTTTAAAGTTTTAGAATTAAATTATTCCAAAGGGTATAATTAATGCAAAACTTTTTAGATTATTTTAACCAGTCATTATTATTTCGCAATTTCTTGGAAGTTTTATCTGGCTTAGATAACACTTTACTTCTTTTAATTATTTCCTTGCCAATTGGCTTTGTTTTATCATTATTTTTTGCTTTAGGGAGAGTTTCTAAATATCAATTTTTATCAAAACCTATAGCTGGTTACATATTTGTTGTACGTGGAACCCCACTACTTGTTCAAATATATCTAATCTATTTTGGTCTAGGCTCAATCGAGTTTATTAGAGAGAGTTTTTTGTGGATTTTACTAAAAGAGCCTTTTTGGTGTGGAGTATTGGCCCTTACTATCAATACAGTAGCTTACGGAAGTGAAATTTTTAGAGGAGGAATCCAATCGGTAACAAAAGGTCAGATAGAGTCAGGACTTTCGTTAGGTTTCAATAAAATAACTCTTTTAAGGAAAATTATTTTTCCAATAGCTTTAAGAAAGGTTCTTCCCTCTTATGGTAATGAATTAATCTTAATGGTTAAGGCAACTTCTTTAGTTAGTCTTACAACCTATATGGAGATGACAGGAATAGCTAGAAAGATAATGGCTAAAACATTTGCCCCTGTAGAAGCTTTTATTGCAGCAGGAATATTATATTTATTTTTAAACTTTTTAATGATTCAGTTTGTTAAATATTTAGAATGGAAATATAATCCTCACTTAAGAGTAGAGCAAAGTTAGTTTCTAAATTTTTTGTGGCAAGTTCCACAGTTTGAGGCCATAATATTAAAATTCTCTACAAGTGAAACACTGTCTTCATTATTTATACTTTTACCAATATTTTCAATTGAAATTATAAAATTGTCATTAAAAAGATCAAACTTTTCTCTATCCTCCCAAATTAAAGATGAAGCCTTGCCACCTTGTGTTCCTTCAGTAAACAATAATTTAAATTCTTGCGCAGCATGTAATAATTTATCATTAAGCTTTTTTATTTCTTCGAATTCACCAGACATGGTTAGTGGATACATTTTAGTAGAATATGCTTTAATTTTACTCATATTACTCATTCTTTGCTTAACTATCTCTTCAACATTTTTATCTTCTATACTTATTTCATGAGAGGCAGCTATAAATGAGAAAAGGAGCAAAAATGCTAATATTTTAAAATTCATAATCTACTTTTTTAAGTGTCTTATGTAGATAGGTATATCCAATTTTAGCATATTCAAGAGGGTTAGCTTTTTTTGGATCTTGTTCTGCTTCAATTATTAGCCATTTATCATAATTATTTTCATATAAAATTTTAAATAATGGTTCATAATCAATGCATCCATCCCCAGGAACTGTGAACACACCATCTAAAAAAGACTCTCTAAAACTTAAATCATTTTTTAAAGAATTTTCTAAAATATTCTGCCTTATATCTTTACAATGCACGTGATTTATTTTTGATATGTAGTTTTTTAAGACTCTTTCGTAGTTTGCTTCTGCAAAAAGTAAATGGCCAGTATCGTATAATAAAAAAGTATTTTGATTAGTGTTATTCATAAATCGGTCAACATCATTTTCTGTTTGGATAATAGTACCCATGTGTTCATGATAAGACATTGGAATACCTTCATCACTTAAACGGTTTGAGATATCATTTATTTTTTTACAATATTCCGCAAATTCATCATCCTCCATTGTAGGTCTTGCTGAAAGTCTTTTTGTTTGATCACCCTGTATAGAACCTGATACATCAGCGAATACGAATACATCAGCATTTACTAATTTTAAAAGATTGAGGTGATCCTGCATTGCAAACCATTCATCTTCTGCAGATCTTGTTCTAAGAAGAGATCCATACCATCCACCAGGCATTTTAAGTTTGTATTTATAAAGTAAGAAATTTGTTATACCGGGGTTTCTTGGAAATTTGCCTCCAAGCTCAATACCTGTAAATCCTGCTGATGATGCTTCCTCTAAGCATTGCTCTATTGGTGTATCACCTCCAAGCTCTGGCATATCATCATTACTCCATGCTATTGGCGCTATACCTAATTTTATTTTCATTATTTTTTATATTTCATGATATGGTAAAAAAATAAAGTAATAAAATGAATATTCTTATCGTAGATGGAAATGAAAGAGATGCTTCTGAAAGGTATACCAACATGGGAATGGATACACAATATGAGGTTTATCAAAAAGTTTTAGAAAATTTATCAACTAGTAAATTAAATATTACTGTTATTCATCCTGCGATAAAAGACGAATATTTACCAATTGGAATTAGCTTGGATGATCTTGATGGTATAGCTTGGACAGGTAGTTTGCTAAATATTTATGATATGACTCCATCAATCTTAAAACAGATTGATCTTGCAAAAAACCTTTTTACCAAAAAAAATAAAATATTTGGCAGCTGTTGGGGTTTGCAAGTTCTTGTGACTGCTGCTGGTGGAAAGATTAGAAAAAATCCTAAAGGGTTAGAAGCTGTTGTGGCAAAAGAAATAACTTTAAATGAAATGGGTGGAAAACATCCTATGTATGTTGGAAAAAATAAAATTTTTGATGCTTTTTGTTGGCATTATGATGATACAGAAAATTTACCTCCTGACTCTAAAATTTTAGCATCTAATGAAAAAAGTAAAGTACAATCAATTGATTTTACAATAAATAATTCCAGTGTTTGGGCAGTTCAATATCATCCAGAATTTGATCCAATCTGGATCGCAGGTTTAATGCAACAACGTGAGGAAATATTACTAAATGAAAAAGCATTTTCTGAAAAAAAATTTTTTGATGAAGAATTAGAATATTTTTCTAATTATAAAAAAAATAAAAATGAATCACAAATTCAGCAATATAAAGATTTAACTAATATAAATAGCCATACTTTAGAGTTATCAAATTGGATTAAGTCGCTTAATTATTAAGTGTTATTAAATTTTTTATTGTTTTTTTCCAAGTTGCAACTTTTTTTTGTACAATCGATTTTTTAATTTTTGGTTTTGTTTCTTTATTTTTTTTCCACAATTTTTTAATATCATTTGTATTTTTTATTATACCCGCACTAAGTCCAGCTAAATATGCGGCTCCAAGAGATGTTGTTTCTATATTTTCAGGTTTTATAATTTTTACTTGTGTTACATTAGATAAACTTTGAAGAAAATTATTATTATTGATCATACCACCGTCAACTCTTATCTCGGAAATACTAATCTTGGCATCCCTTTCCATTGACTCTATAAGATCTAATGTTTGGTATGAAAGACTATCTAGTGTTGCTTTTATAATATCTGCTTGAGAAGTATTTCTTGTTAAGCCAAATATTGCACCTCTTGTATTTGGTTCCCAATGAGGTGCCCCAAGGCCTGTAAGTGCGGGGATTAAAATGACGTTTTCATTTTCATTTGCTAGAGAGTAAAGTTTATCAGTTTCTTTTGAATTTTTAAAAAACATCATATTATCTCTGAGCCATTGAATTGCTGATCCAGCAACAAAAATACTACCTTCATAACAAAACATTTTTTTTCCATTAATTTTAAATGCAACAGTTGTTAAAAGTTTATTTGAAGATAGCTTAAACTTAGTTCCTATATTCATTAATAAAAAACATCCAGTTCCATAGGTGCTTTTAGATTGTCCCGCACTAAAACAGGCTTGACCAATTGTTGCTGCCTGCTGATCTCCAGCCATTCCTCCTATTTGAATCTCACCACCAAATAATTTGGTACTACCGAAGTCGTAAGCATTTTCCTTTACTTCAGGTAAAATATTTTTATCAATTTTAAAAAGTGTTAATAGTTCCTTGGACCACTCTTCTTTAATAGAGTCATAAAGCATTGTTCTTGATGCATTTGTTATATCTGTGAAATGCGACTTTCCTTCTGTGAGTTTCCAAAGAAGCCAAGTATCAATAGTTCCAAATAAAATATTTTTATTTGAAATTTTCTTTTTGTTAGAGACTTTATTTAATATCCACTTAATTTTTGTCGCAGAAAAATATGGATCTAAGACTAAACCTGTAATTTTTTGTATAATTTTATCTTTATTTTGTGTTTTTAATTTTTCACAATACTCAGCTGTCCTCCTATCTTGCCATACAATTGCTTTGTATAAAGGTTTTCCAGTAATTTTATTCCAGAGAACTGTGGTCTCTCTTTGGTTGGTTATGCCAATAGAGGCTATTTGGTTTGGTTTAAGTTTATTTTTTTTGATTGTTAATTGAATTAATTTTTTAACATCATTCCATATTTCCTCAGCATCATGTTCTACCCATCCATCTTTAGGAAAAAATTGTCTAAATTCTTTTTGTTGAATATTTTTTATTTTAAATTTATCATCGTATAAAACCACTCTAGAGCTGGTTGTGCCTTGGTCAATTGATAATATATATCTCTTCATAATTAAATATCTATTTGATTTGTAAAGTTAGCATTTTCTTGAATAAACTTAAATCTATATTCAGCCTTTTTACCCATCAAAGACTCAAATAATTTTTCCGTTTCTTTCAGTTCTTTTTTTCCTTGCTTAATGTTTACATTTAATAATTTTCTTTTTTCTGGATTCATTGTAGTTGATTTCAATTGGTCTGCAGGCATTTCCCCAAGTCCTTTGTAACGACTTAACGTAGGAATTATTTTTTTAAATTCTGATTTAATTATTTTATCTTTTTCGTTCTCATCATATGCATAAAATATTTTTTCTTTATGTTGTATTTTAAAAAGAGGTGGCATAGCTAAAAACAATCTATTATTGTCAATAATGGGTCTCATATACTTATAAATAAAAGTAATTAGTAAAGTTGCAATATGTGAACCATCAACATCAGCATCGGTCATCAGAATAACTTTTTCATATCGTAATTTTGCTAAATCAAAATTTTTACCAATACCACACCCCAAAGACTGAATAAGATTTTGAATTTCATTATTATCAGCAATCTTTGATAAACTGACACTAAAAACATTTAATATTTTACCTCTAAGTGGAAGAATTGCCTGCAATTCTCTGTCTCTTGCTTGCTTAGCTGAACCTCCTGCGCTATCGCCTTCAACAATAAATAGTTCCGTACCTTCAATTCCTTTACTGGAACAATCAACTAGTTTACCAGGAAGTTTATTTCTCTCTTTGATTGATTTTCTCTCTAACTCTTTTATTTTTGTCAAATCAGTTCTAAGTAAAGATCTTTCAATTAAAGTTTCAAGAAGAGTTTTTGCAATTTTTTTATTAGAATTTAGCCATAATAAAAATTCATTTTGAATAAGGTTTTCAAGATGTTTTTGAAGCTTTGGCATTATGATTCTTTTTTTTGTTTGTCCTTCAAAGCTTGGTTCATTGATAAATATCGAGATAACTATGTCTGAATAGTCAGATAAATCATTGATACTAATGTTTGATATTTTTGCGATTTGGTTTTTTTGACCATATAATTTGATCGCTTTTAGCATACCATTTTTAAAACCATTTTCATGGGAGCCTCCATCTGGCGTTTCAATAGTATTACAAAAAGAAATCAACGATGATTTTTCATTTTGATTAAAGCAAGTAAATATTTCACATTTTTCATTTTCATTTATTTTTTTAATTATTGAAAATTTTTTATCAAATAACCTAGCGGAACTTTTGTTAATAATATCTAAAAAATCAGCAATACCATTTTTAAAATGAAATTTTTCAAATTCTGGAGTGCTGTCTTTTATTAATTCTTTATCAACCTTAAATTCTATTGACGTCCCTGAAACAAGAACAGCTTTCATTTTTATAAACTCATATAATTTTTTAGGAGAGAATTGAGTAGTCTCAAATATTGACTCATCAGGTATAAAATTAATTTCAGTACCTTTTACATTTTTTTTGCACTTTTCTATCTTAATCTTTGTCTTTGCTCTCCCCTTTGCATATATTTGTGAATATTTTTTTCCATTTTTAAAAACTATTACTTGTAAATATGAGCTTAGAGCATTTACTACGGAAATACCAACACCATGCAATCCACCTGAAGTTTTGTAAGAATTATTATCAAACTTACCACCAGCATGAAGTGTTGAGAGGACTATTTCTAATGCTCTTTTATTTTTAAATTTTGGATGAAAATCTACAGGTATTCCTCTTCCATTATCTTTAATTTTAATGGATCCATCTTTTTTATAATGAAAAGAAACTTCACTAGCATGGCCTGCAACAACTTCATCTATGCTATTATCTAACACTTCATTGACAAGATGATGCAATCCTTGCTCATTAGTGCTCCCAATGTACATACCTGGTCGTTTTCTTACTGGCTCTAAACCCTCCAAAACTTCAATGTTTTTTGCAGAGTAGTTCGTTTTTTTAGACATATTTTTTAGTATCAAAAGTATCGAGAAAATTACATAAAAAAAACCGCCAACAATTAAGTTGGCGGTTTGACTCTAACAAATAAAAAATTTTTAAGCGTCGTAATATAATTTAAATTCGTGCGGATGAGGCTGAATGTTAACAGGGTTAACTTCATTTTCTCTTTTATAATTAATGTATGTTTCAATTAGATCTTTAGTGAAAACATCACCCTCAAGCAAAAATGCATGATCTTTTTCTAATGCATCTAGTGCTTCTGCTAATGAACCTGGTGTAGAAGGAATTTTTGCCAAAACATCAGCGGGCGCTTCATAAATATTTATATCTGTTGGCTCACCTGGATCTATTTTATTTTTTACACCATCTAATCCAGCCATTAACATTGCTGCAAATGCAAGATAAGGGTTTGCAGTTGGATCTGGGCATCTGAACTCCATTCTTTTTGATTTAGGGCTAGATGAATAAGTTGGTATTCTAACTGAAGCCGTTCTGTTTCTTTGAGAGTAAGCGATATTTACAGGCGCCTCAAATCCGGGAACTAGTCTTTTGTAAGAATTAGTTGTTGGTGCACAAAAAGCTAGAAGGGCAGGGGCATGTTTTAATATGCCACCAATATAGTTAAGAGCGATATCACTCAAATCAGCATAGTTACCTTTTTTATACATCAATGTATCACCATCTTTCCAGATACTTTGATGAACATGCATTCCAGAGCCATTATCACCAAACAAAGGTTTTGGCATAAATGTTGCTGAAAGTCCGTGCAATTTAGCTACATTTTTTACCACGTATTTGTACTTCATTAAATCATCAGCCATTGAAACGAGTGGGGCAAACTCTAAATCGATCTCTTGTTGGCCACCTGTTGCAACTTCATGGTGATGGGCCTCAACTGTAAGACCAATATCTTGCATAGTCATAACCATTTCAGTTCTTACATCATGCATACTATCAACTGGTGGTAGAGGAAAGTAGCCCTCTTTATGACGAGGTTTATGACCTAAATTTGGCCCTTCATCCTTTCCTGTATTCCAAGTGCCTTCATTTGAGTCAACCTCATGAAAAGCGAAGTTTGATCCTGAATCATACTTAACATCATTAAAAATGAAGAATTCAGCTTCTGGACCAAAATATGCAGTATCACCCATACCTGACGATTTTAAATATCCTTCAGCTTTTTTTGCTATGTTTCTAGGGTCTCTTGAATAATTTTCCTTAGTAATTGGGTCTTTAATATCACAATAAAAAGCTATTGTTTTTTCTGAAAAGAAAGGATCGATGTAGGCTGTTGTCACATCAGGAACAACTATCATATCACTGTTTTCTATAGCTTGGAAACCTCTTACAGAAGAGCCATCAAAACCAAGACCATCTTCAAAGATATCTTCTTCTAAAAATTTTATCGGAATAGTGAAATGATGCGTAGTTCCAGGAACATCAGTAAACCTCATGTCTACCATCTTAATATCTAAATCTTTAATCTGTTTTAATAATTCAGCTGGCGTTGAGCAGTTAAATTTCATAATTTATCTCCATCAAGTTAAGCAAACTCTAACCATTAGAGCTTACTAAATAATCATGCGCTAGTTATGAAAGTTCTGCTTTTAAAGCGTTCCTTCGGCAGGTGCCTACTTCCGACTCTTACTAATAAGAGTTGAACGAATTCAAACTTTTGCATGCGTTCCTTCAGTCTTAAGACCTACTTCCGATCTAGGATGAACCTAAATTGAACGATTAGTTGCCTTTTATTGTTTTTAGAGGAAATGTAAAGTTAATTTAGACAGCATCACTGTCTTTTTCTCCAGTTCTGATACGAATTACTTGGTCAATGTTGTAAATGAAGATTTTTCCATCACCAATTTTACCTGAATATGCAGCTTTTTTTATAGCTTCTGCAACCTTTTCTGCATCTTCATCTTCAACGATTACTTCTAGTTTCATTTTAACAAGAAACTCATCATCGTATTCTTCGATCTTATCAATCCCTCCAGTTGATCCTCTTTGTCTTCCAAATCCTTTAACATCTGAAACAGTCATTCCTGAAATTCCTACTTCATGTAAAGCTTCTTTAACTAAGGATAGCTTGAATGGCTTAATTATAGCTTCAACTTTTTTCATATTGCTGATAGCCTATAAATTGCTTTTTCTAAATTTTCCATTGAATTCGCATAACTTATTCTGACAAAATTTTCTGCACTATCACCAAAACTTGTACCTGGAACTAAGGCAACACCCTTTTCCTCTAAGGCAATGTCGGCAAATTTTTGAGCACTCATTCCAAATTTAGAAATATTTGGAAACGCATAAAATGCACCACCAGGTTCAAAACAGCTAATTTTTTCTAATTCGTTCAACTTTGAGTGAACAAAATTTTTCCTTTTATGAAATTCTTTCTTAATATCTTTAATGGTTTCCTTAGTTCCTCTTAGAGCTTCTATTCCAGCGTGCTGAGAAATTGAGTTTGGGCAAGAATGATCATTTACACAAAGTTTATTTGCATACTCATAAAGTTTTTTTGGCCAAATACTCCAGCCTAATCTCCATCCAGTCATACAAAAAGTTTTACTCCATCCATCAAGAATAATTAATCTATCGATTAAAGCATCATAATTTAATAATGAAGGCATTTGACTCTCATTAAAAATAATTTTGCTATATATTTCATCTGACAAAATAAATATTTCTGGATATTTTTCTAACATTATTACTAATTTATCAATTTTGTTTTTATTCATAAATGAACCCGTTGGATTGTTGGGATTATTTATAATAATCAAGCTTGTTTTATCGGTGATTAATTTTTCTAGTTTTTCTATATTAATTTCAAAATTATCTTCCTCTGATAAATTTAGTGGTACACCTTTTGCACCACTATAATTTATCATTGATCTGTAAATTGGAAATCCAGGATCAGGATAAATAATTTCATTTCCCTTTCCCCCTAAAATTAAACTGGAATAAAATATTGTTGGTTTGCCTCCAGGTGTAATTAGAATTTCCTCAGGGCTTCTCTCAACATTATATTCATTGTATATATATTCTGCCACTGCCTCTCTTAATTCAGGAATACCATTTGATGGAGTATAACCGTGTTTGCCGTCCCTAATTGCTTTAATTGCTGCTTCCTGAATATTTACTGGAGTCGGAAAATCTGGCTGTCCAATTCCAAGATTTATTACATCTTTGCCCTCGGAGATTAATTTATTTGCCCTTGCTAGCACTGCAAAAGCTGATTCAGTCTCTAAATTAATAATTTTTTTTGAAACTTTCATTTTTTTGGTATAGCGAATAAACTTTATTAATAAAACTTATATTTGTTAATTTAACGGCGAACGTAGCTCAGTTGGTTAGAGCGCGGCCTTGTGGTGGCCGATGTCGTGGGTTCGAATCCCATCGTTCGCCCCAAATATAAAAAAAACCACTTTATATTTCAATTTCTCTATTGTTTTTTATTGTATTCATCATAAAAGCGGCAGAATAATGGGCCGGTGGTGGAATTGGTAGACACGCTAGATTTAGGTTCTAGTGCCGCGAGGTGTGAAGGTTCAAGTCCTTTCCGGCCTACCATTAAAGGGGAAAATTTATGTCTGTTAAAGAAATAAAATCAGCAACTCTATATAAAGAGTACGCCGTTGAAATACCATATCAGGAAATTAATGGAATAATAGACAAGAAAATAAATGAAATACAACCAACTGTTTCCATACCAGGTTTTAGAAAAGGAAAAGCCCCTATTAGTATCGTGAGAAAAAAATATGAGGACAATATAATATCTGAAGCTATTGAAAGATTAGTTCAAGATAAAACTAAAAATTTACTTGATGAAAAAAATCTTAAACCCTTTATTCAGCCAAGAGTAGATTTAAAAAAATTTGAAAAGAATCAGCCAATTGAAGTTGAGATAAAAATCAATTTAGAACCAGAAATAAAATTAAAAGATTTTAAAAAAATTGATTTAACAAATTATGAAATAAATTTAGACAAACAGATAATTGATAAAAACTATAAAGAGTTTTTAAATAATCAAAAAAAATACACACCTATAACAAATTCTAGAGAAATAAAAAAATCAGACAGAGTTATTTTAAATTTATCATCTGAAAATGAAGATGTTCCAGATTTTTTAAAATCGCAAAAGAATTTACCTTTAATAATTAATTCAGAATTACAAATTCTTCCAAATTTAGGGTCTAAGTTATTAAGTAAAAAGTTAAAAAAAGGAGATAAAGATAAATTTGGTCTCGATATTTCAAAATCTATAAAATCAGATAAAGAATTTATTGCTGATTTTGATATTGAGATAGTTGAGATTGAGGAGTCAGCTCCTTTTAAAGTAGACAAAGAATTTTTAGAAAAAAATGGTTTAAAAAATGAAGAAGAATTAAAAAATAATTTAGAAATTAGTCTAAAGTCTCAATATGAAAATGGCATTAAACAAATTGAAAAAAAACAATTGATGGATGTTTTAGATAAAGAACATCAATTTGATCTACCCCAAGGTATTGTTGATCAAGAGTTTAGTGATATTTGGCATAGGATTGAGCATGCAAAAAAAGATAATAAACTAGATGATGATGATAAAAAATTAACTGATGATAAACTAAAAAAAAGATATGAAAAAATTTCTAAAAGACGAGTTAAGCTTTCAATTCTTTTGCAATTTATTGCCAAAGAACAAAAAATTTCAGTTGATGAAAAGGAACTAACCAACGGGATGATGGCTTATGCTTCTCAATATCCTGGTCAAGAAAAGCAAATAATAGAGTATTTTAAAAAGAATCCGTCAGCAATAGAAACTGTGAGAGGACCTATTTTAGAAGAAAAAGTAATAAACTCTGTAATTTCTTCTTCTAACATTGTTAAGAAAAAGATAACCAAAACGGAATATGAGAATTTAGAAAAAAAAACATTTGATGTGAGCAAGGATTAATTATGAAAGATGTTGAAAAAATAACTAATAATTTAATACCGATGGTGGTGGAACAATCTTCTCGTGGAGAGAGAGCTTATGATATTTATTCAAGATTGCTTAAAGAAAGAATTATTTTTTTAACCGGACCAATTGATGATAATATTGCAAGCTTAATTTGTGCCCAACTTCTTTTTCTTGAGTCAGAAAATCCAAAAAAAGAAATATCATTTTATATAAATTCACCAGGGGGGATTGTTTGGTCTGGTCTAGCGATTTACGACACTATGCAATACATTTCATCTAAGGTAATGACTATATGCATAGGTCAAGCTGCTTCTGCTGGTTCTTTATTGCTAACGGCTGGATCTGAAGGAATGAGATTCTCTTTACCTAATTCAAGAATTATGGTGCATCAGCCAAGCGGAGGTTATCAAGGGCAGGTTACAGATATAGAAATTCATACTAATGAAATTAAAAAAACTAAGGAGAAATTAAATCAAATTTATTCAAAGCACACAAAAAAGAAAATAAAGGAAATAGAATTAATTATGGAAAGGGATAAGTATTTTTCTCCGGAAGAAGCAATTAAGTTTGGACTTATCGACAAGATAGTAGAAAGTAGAAAAAGTTAGTGAGTAAGAAAGACGAAAAAGATTCATTGTTTTGTTCTTTTTGTGGAAAAAGTCAAAAAGAAGTAAAAAAGTTAATTGCCGGTCCAACAGTATTCGTTTGTGATGAATGTGTTGAGCTTTGCATGGATATTATTAAAGAAGATAATAAGAATAATAAATCTAAATTAAAGACTAACACCCCAAAGCCTTCTGAGATAAATAAATTTTTAAATGACTTTGTTATTGGTCAGAATAAGGCAAAAAAAAATCTATCTGTAGCTGTTTACAATCATTATAAGAGATTATCTAATTCAACGTATGATGATGTTGAGATCTCTAAATCTAATATTTTACTCGTAGGACCGACTGGTACTGGCAAAACTTTGCTAGCACAAACTTTAGCTAAAGTTTTGGATGTTCCCTTTACGGTTGCTGATGCTACAAGCTTAACTGAGGCAGGTTATGTTGGTGAGGATGTCGAAAATATAATATTAAAGTTACTACAAGCATCTGATTATAACGTTGAAAGAGCTCAAAAAGGAATTGTTTATATTGATGAGATAGATAAGATTAGTAGAAAAAGTGATAATCCTTCTATAACGAGGGATGTGTCTGGAGAGGGCGTTCAGCAAGCACTTTTGAAAATTATGGAAGGTACTATTGCGAGTGTTCCACCTCAAGGTGGAAGAAAACATCCTCAGCAAGAATTTTTGCATGTTGATACATCTAATATTTTATTTATTTGTGGAGGTGCTTTTTCGGGCTTAGAGAATATTATAAATCAAAGATTAAAAGGTTCATCGATTGGTTTTAACTCATCAATTACTGATTTTAGAGATAAGTCTGTCGGCGACTCATTGCAAAGTCTACAAAACGAAGATCTTTTAAAGTTTGGAATGATTCCTGAATTTATCGGAAGGTTACCCGTTGTTACTACATTGGAAGAACTTGATTTAGATATGTTAATTAGAATTATGCAAGAACCTAAAAATGCTCTTATCAAACAATATGAAGCGTTGTTCAGAATGGATGGTGTGAACTTAGAAATAAAAAATGACGCACTCAAAGAAATTGCTAAATTAGCTATAGAACAAAAAACTGGAGCCAGAGGCTTAAGATCTATTTTGGAAACTTTATTAAATGAACTTATGTTCAAAACTCCAGATTATAAAGATTTAGAAAAAATTATTATCAATAAAGATGTGGTTAATAAAAAATCAGAAGCTATTATGATATATAATAATAAAAATTCAAATCAAAAAATTTTGGTTAATAAGACTTGATTTTAATAAAAAAATAATCATCTATTACTTTATATGAATTCATCTTTAATTCCCGTACTACCACTTAGAGATATAGTTGTTTTTCCTGGAATGGTTGCACCTCTATTTGTAGGCAGAAAACAATCAGTTAATGCATTAAACCATGCAATGAGCGTAGATAAAAAAATATTTCTTTTAGCTCAAAAAAATTCAGAAACTGACAATCCAAACAAATCAGATCTATACGAATGCGGAACTGTGGCAAAAGTACTTCAGTTATTGAAGCTTCCAGATGGAACTATTAAAGTTTTAGTTGAAGGAACTTCAAGAGCTAAATTAGTGACTCTTAATACATCAAATGATTTTTTAAGTGCCAAAATTAAAACAGTTGATACAAAATTTAAAAATAATAATAACATAAAAGCCCTGATAAAAGTTGTTTTAGAACAGTTTGAAGACTACGCAAAAGTTAATAAAAAAATTCCATCCGAAGTTATCACCAATCTAAGCTCAATGACTGATGCATACAAAATAGCTGACGTAGTTTCCATAAATTTAACAATAAATATGTTACAAAAGCAAGAACTGCTAGAAATGTTTAACTTAGAAGAAAGGTTAAATAAAATTCATTTTTATTTAGTTTCCGAAATTGACTCTTTTCAAATGGAAAAAAAGATAAAGGGAAGAGTAAAACGACAAATGGAAAAAACCCAGAAGGAATATTATCTTAATGAACAAATGAAAGCTATTCAAAAAGAACTGGGTGATAATGATGACTTAGATGAAGTTGCTGAAATTGAAAAAAAATTAGAAACAGTAAAATTATCAAAAGAAGCTAAAGAAAAATGTAAGTCTGAAATTAAGAAGTTGAAAAATATGAGTCCTATGTCGGCTGAAGCAACTGTTATAAGAAATTATCTTGATTGGATATTTTCTATCCCGTGGAATGAACCTACAACAATTTCAAAAAATATTAAAAAAGCTAAATCTATTTTAGAGAACGACCATTATGGTCTTGATAAAGTCAAAGATAGAATTTTAGAATATTTGGCAGTTCAAAAAAGAACAGAAAAAATAAAAGGGCCAATTTTATGTTTAGTGGGCCCTCCAGGTGTAGGCAAAACATCCCTTGGAAAATCTATAGCTTCTGCAACTGGAAGAAACTTCGTAAGAATGTCTTTGGGGGGAGTGAGAGATGAGGCTGAGATAAGGGGGCATAGAAAAACATACATTGGTTCAATGCCTGGAAGATTTATTCAATCAATGAAAAAAGCTAAATCCTCCAACCCACTTATTCTATTAGATGAAATTGATAAACTTGGATCAGATTGGAGAGGAGATCCATCATCTGCTTTACTTGAGGTTTTAGATCCTGAACAAAACGATAAATTTAATGATCACTATCTTGAACTTGACTATAATTTATCTGACGTAATGTTTGTTTGTACTGCTAACACTCTCAATATACCCCCTGCATTGCTTGATAGAATGGAAATTATAAGAATTCCAGGATATACTGAAAAAGAAAAGAATAAAATTGCACAAAAATATTTAATTCCAAAACAAATTAAAAATCATTTTCTTAAAAAAAATGAACTTAAATTTTCAAATAAAGTAGTAAACCAAATTATAAGGAATTTTACTAGAGAGGCCGGAGTAAGAAATTTAGAGAAAGAAATATCTAAAGTTTGCAGAAAAGCAGTGAAATTATTAGAAACATCGAATAAAAAACATGTCATTCTCAATGATCAGATGTTGACAACTTTTTTAGGAATTAACAAATTCAGATCAAGTGAAATAGAAAAGAAAAACTTAATTGGCGTAACTAACGGCCTTGCCTGGACTGAGGTAGGTGGTGAGATTTTATCAATTGAAGTTATTCTGTCCATCGGTAAAGGAAGGCTTACAATCACTGGAAAGTTAGGTGAGGTTATGAAAGAGTCAGTTCAAGCAGCTATTTCATACGTGAAATCTCACAGTTTAAACCTAGGTATTCACCCATTTGATTTTGATAAATTTGATATTCATGTTCACGTGCCTGAAGGTGCCACTCCCAAGGATGGTCCTAGCGCAGGTATAGCAATATTTAACTCTTTAGTATCATCTCTTACATCTAATAAAGTAAGAAAAGACGTTGCAATGACGGGTGAAATTACACTCAGAGGTAGAGTTTTACCAATCGGAGGATTAAAAGAAAAAATCTATGCTGCATCCAGAGCAGGTATTAAAAAAGTTTTAATTCCTGAAGAAAATAAAAATGAAGTAGCTGAATTTGATAAAGAGATTTTAAAGACTCTCAAAATTATTCCCATAAATGAAGCAAAATCAATTCTAGAGCACACGCTTATCAAGCCCATTTCCCCACTTGATTTAACCGAATCAGATATTCTTGAGGCACAAAAAAACAGATATTCTGATACAAATTTGAAAGAAAACATCAGGCACTAAACCCATGTTTTCCCGGATTTTTATTTAAAATTCCTTTGAAACTGCGAATATTTCCAAAAAATGATTGACTAGAACCATAATGAAATAATATTCTAATTATAACACCAATAAAAAGGAGTTTGATGTGAATAAAAATGACCTAATTGCATCAGTTGCCTCTTCTGCTGGATTGTCCAAATCTGATGCTACGAGAGCAATTGAAAGTTTTTTAGATGCTGTAACTAATTCTCTAAAAAGAGATGAAAAAGTTAGTATTGTTGGTTTTGGAAATTTTAGTGTTAGCCATAGAAAAGCAACAACTGGAAGAAACCCAAGAACTGGTGAGTCTATACAAATCCCAGCTTCTAAAAGACCAAAGTTTACCGTAGGCAAAGCACTTAAAGATGCAGTAAATAACTAGAATAATTAAAATTTTTATTGCGCCGGCTGTTAAAAATATTTAACAGCCGGTTTTGTTTAGGGTGTTTAGCTCAGTTGGTAGAGCATCTCGTTTACACCGAGAGGGTCGGGAGTTCGAGTCTCTCAACACCCACCATGCGCGGGAGTAGTTCAGCTGGTTAGAACGCTGCCCTGTCACGGCAGAGGTCGCGGGTTCGAATCCCGTCTCTCGCGCCACTTTTTGATGAGTGATTAAAAATAGTAGTTAAAATAGTAGCAGTTTAAACTAACTCTAAAAATAGTATTTTAGCCGCAGAAATCATCGATTGTTATCCTTGAATATTTTACTAAATAGATTAGTAAAACATTTTTTGTAGAAAATTTTAAAGTGGAAAATTATTTATCTGAATATTTACCAATACTTATTTTTATAATTATTGGTTTTGCTATTGCGATTGGAATGACAACATTGTCCTTTGTTGTCGGAGATCGCAAACCTGATAATGAAAAGCTATCAGCATATGAATGTGGCTTTGAAGCATTTGATGATGCCAGAGGAAGATTTGATGTGCGATTTTATTTGGTAGCAATTTTGTTTATCATTTTTGATTTAGAAGTAGCGTTTTTATTCCCATGGGCTGTTTCATTAGGAAGTATTGGAATTTTTGGATTTTGGTCAATGATGATTTTCTTATTAATTCTCACTATAGGTTTTATCTATGAGTGGAAAAAAGGAGCCCTTGAATGGGAGTAGAAATAAACGAAGATAATTTTGGAGAAGAGCTTAATTCTAAAGGTTTTTTAGTTGCTAATTTTGACAAACTATTAACATGGGCAAGAACAGGTTCATTATGGCCAATGACGTTTGGTTTGGCATGCTGTGGAGTAGAAATGATTCATACTTATATGGCTAGATACGATTTAGATAGATATGGAGTTATTCCACGAGGAAGCCCTAGACAATCAGATGTTATGATCGTTGCCGGAACATTAACAAACAAGATGGCACCAGCACTTAGAAAAGTTTACGACCAAATGCCAGAACCTAGATGGGTCATATCTATGGGCTCATGCGCAAATGGAGGTGGATATTATCATTACTCATATTCAGTTGTCAGGGGTTGCGATAGAATTGTGCCAGTAGATATATATGTGCCAGGTTGTCCGCCCACAGCTGAAGCCCTAGTTTATGGTATCTTGCAATTACAAAAAAAAATTAAAAGAAAAAATAAATTTGTAAGATAATAGATGCTTCAAGAATTAAATAAAATTAAAGAGCTAAACTTAGTTACGGATAACAAAATTTTTTATTCAGCGGTTTTTTCAAGAGAACACTTAACTAAGCTTTTTAATGAACTTAAGAATAATGAATTACTATGCTTTAATCAGTTAATAGATATCACAGCAATTGATCATCCATCAAAAGAAAAAAGATTTGAATTAGTTTATATTTTATTAAGTATGAAACATAATAAGAGGGTCATTTTAAAAACTCATTTAGAAGAAAATGACAGCATTGATAGTTTAACTGAAATCTTTCAAGCTTCAAACTGGTACGAAAGAGAGTGTTATGACTTGTTTGGTATAAAATTTAATAACCATCCAGATTTAAGAAGAATCATGACTGATTACAATTTTGAAGGCTTTCCACTTCGTAAAGACTTTCCGCTAACTGGACATACTGAAGTTAGATACGATGATGTTGAGAAAAAAGTAGTTTATGAACCTGTACAATTAACTCAGGAATATAGAGATTTTGATTATACTTCACCGTGGGAAGGAATGACTAAAGGTATTGATGACGAAAGTGAGCAAGAATAATTATGAAAGAAATAGAAGTAAACACAACTACAATAAACTTTGGACCTCAACATCCAGCTGCACACGGGGTTTTGAGATTAGTTGTGGAATTAGATGGCGAGGTTGTAGAAAGAGCCGAGCCGCATATAGGTTTGCTTCATAGAGGAACAGAAAAATTAATTGAATACAAGACTTATCTGCAAGCTGTTCCTTATTTTGATAGATTAGATTATGTTTCTCCAATGTGCCAAGAACATGCTTTTGCACTAGCAACTGAAAAGTTACTTGGTATCGAAGTGCCTCAAAGAGCACAATACATCAGAGTAATTTTTGCAGAAATAACAAGACTTCTAAATCATTTATTAAACATACCTGCTTATGCTGCTGATATTGGAGCTGTAACTCCTTTCTTATGGTGCTTTGAAGAAAGAGAAAAACTTCTTCAATTTCATGAAGCAGTCTCAGGAGCAAGATTTCATGCTGCATATTTTAGACCAGGCGGTGTTCATCAAGATATGCCTGAAGGAATGGAAGAAAAATTAGGAAAACATTTTGAAAAATTGCCTAAGTTTATTGATGATCTTGAGAGTCTTTTAACAAACAACAGAATTTTAAGGCAAAGGTCTGTTGATATTGGTGTGATCTCTAAGGATGAAGCAATAGAATGGGGATGTACTGGGCCTGTTTTAAGAAGTGCAGGAGTACCATGGGACTTAAGACGTTCTCAGCCTTATGATGCTTACGATAAAGTAGAGTTTGAAATCCCAGTTGGTAAAAAAGGAGATTGTTTTGACAGATATTTAGTTCGTATAGAGGAAATGAGACAAAGCATTTCGATAATTCAACAATGTTTAAAGCAGATTAAATCAGGTGAAATTTCTGTAATTGATAATAAAATTACGCCCCCTAAAAGAAGTGAAATGAAACACTCTATGGAATCACTTATTCATCATTTCAAATTATTTACTGAAGGTTATAGAGTTCCAGAAGGTGAAACTTATAATGCGGTTGAAGCACCTAAAGGTGAATTCGGTGTTTTTTTAGTATCTGATGGCTCAAGTAAACCATATAGATGTAAAATAAGAGCGCCGGGTTTTGCACATTTACAAACTCTGGATTTCTTATCTCAAGGACATTTAATGGCTGATATTGCAGCAATTCTTGGAAGTCTTGATATAGTATTTGGAGAAATTGATAGATGAAACATCCAGGGATGACAAATAAAGTTTATAATATTTCTAATGATGTTTTTAATTGGTCTGAAGATAATTTTAATAGAGTTTCTGAAATTATAAAAAAATATCCCAATTCTAGGCAGCAAAGTGCAGTAATACCACTGTTAGATTTAGCTCAGAGACAAAATGCTGGATGGTTAAGTAAGACTGCTATTGAAAAAGTCGCTGAGACCCTAAGTATGTCTTATATCCGTGTTTTAGAAGTAGCTACTTTTTATTCAATGTTTAATCTCGAACCTGTTGGAGAAAATTTTGTTCAAATTTGTAGAACAACTCCATGCTGGTTAAGAGGAAGCGATAAACTTACAAAAGTTGCTAAAGAAGTTTCTAACTCAAAACTAGGAGAAACATCAACTGATAATAAATTCACTATTGTTGAAGTTGAATGTCTAGGAGCATGTTGTAACGCTCCAATGGTTCAAATTAATGATGATTACTTTGAAGATCTTGATGAGGAAAATTTTAGAAAAATATTAATTGATTTAAAAAATAATAAATCAATTAATAAAGGTTCGCAAATTGGAAGGCAAACATCTCATCCAAAAAGAGGTAATGATGCTTAAAGAAGAAGATAAGATTTTTAAAAACTTATATGGTTTTGAAGATTGGTCTTTAAAAGGAGCTATGCAAAGAGGCGTGTGGTCAAATACAAAAGAAATTATCGAAAAAGGGTCTGATTTTATTGTTGAAGAAATTAAAAGTAGTCAATTACGTGGAAGAGGAGGTGCTGGATTTCCTGCAGGATTGAAATGGTCTTTCATGCCTAAAGACTCAGGCAAACCGCATTACTTAGTAGTAAATGCTGATGAGTCAGAACCAGGAACATGTAAAGATAGAGAAATCATGAGAAATGATCCTCATTTACTATTAGAAGGGTGTTTAGTTGCGGGCTTTGCTATGCACGCAAATGCTTGCTATATTTATATAAGAGGAGAATATTATAGTGAAGCTTCTAATTTACAAAAGGCGATTGATGAAGCTTATGCTAACAATCTAATTGGAAAAAATGCTTGTGGGAGTAATTGGGATTATGACATTTATTTGCATAGAGGTGCAGGAGCATACATTTGTGGAGAAGAGACTGCACTTCTTGAAAGTCTAGAGGGTAAAAAAGGACAACCAAGATTAAAACCGCCATTTCCAGCTGGAGCTGGACTCTATGGATGTCCGACAACAGTTACGAATGTGGAAACAATTGCAGTTGCTCCAACTATAATTAGAAAAGGTGCTTCTTGGTTTAATTCTCTTGGAAGAGAAAATAACACAGGTACAAAAATTTTTAGTATTTCGGGTCACGTAAATAACCCTTGTAATGTTGAAGAAGAAATGGGTATCGGATTAAAAGAGTTAATCGAAACTCATGCTGGCGGTGTTATAGGAGGATGGGATAATTTATTAGCTGTTATTCCTGGTGGAGCTAGCGTACCTTTAATTCCAAAATCAATTTGCGATACTGTAAAAATGGACTTTGATAGTTTGAAGGAAGTTCACAGCGGTCTTGGTACTGCAGCGGTAATAGTAATGAATAAATCTACAGACATTGTTGATGCAATTTGTAGACTGTCACATTTTTATAAACACGAAAGCTGCGGTCAATGCACACCATGCAGAGAAGGAACCGGATGGATGTTTAGAATGATGGAGAAAATGGTTAAAGGTGATGCGGAAGTAAATGATATTGATAAACTTTTAGATGTTACCAAGCAAATAGAAGGACATACAATATGTGCGCTAGGTGATGCCGCCGCATGGCCTATTCAAGGTTTAATGAGGCATTTTCGACCAGAAGTTGAGAGAAGAATTAAAGAATATAGAATAAGTGAGGTGGCATAATGCCAACTATTACAATTGATAATAAAAAAGTTGAATTTGAAAATGGAATGACAGTGATGCAAGCATGTGAGCTTGCTGGAGCTGAGATACCTAGATTTTGTTATCATGAAAAACTATCTATAGCAGGAAATTGTAGGATGTGCCTTGTTGAAATGGAAAAAGCTCCAAAGCCTATAGCATCTTGTGCAATGCCAGCTGGTGACGGTATGGTAATTAAAACAAACTCTGACACAGTTCAAAAAGCAAGAAAAGGAGTGATGGAATTTCTTTTAATAAACCATCCCCTGGATTGTCCAATTTGTGATCAGGGCGGAGAGTGTGATCTGCAAGATCAGGCATTGCATTATGGTTTTGATAAATCAAGGTATGAAGAAAATAAGCGTGCAGTAAAAAATAAACATATGGGCCCATTAGTGAGTACTATAATGACTAGATGCATTCATTGTACAAGATGTGTGAGATTTTCAACTGAAGTTGCTGGTGTAGATGATTTGGGATTACTTGGTAGAGGCGAGAATGCTGAAATAACTACTTATTTAGAGAAAACAATTGAGTCCGAATTGTCAGGCAATGTTATTGATTTGTGTCCAGTTGGAGCGCTAACAAGTAAGCCTTATGCTTTTAAGTCAAGACCATGGGAATTAACTAAAACTGAAACACATGATGTGCTAGATGGAGTGGGCTCCAGCATTAGAGTTGATACACGTGGAAAGCAAGTTTTGAGAGTTTTGCCTCGCATTAATGAAGATACAAATGAAGAATGGATCAATGATAAAACAAGATTTGCGATAGATGGTTTATCAAGACAAAGATTAGATAAAGTATACATAAAAAATGAAAATAAACTAAATGTTGCTGATTGGGACACAGCTTTAAACAAAATAAAAGATGAATTAAATAAAAGAGGAAAAGAAAAAACAATTACATTATCAGGTAAATTTACTGACGCTGAAACAATAATCGCATCAAAATTTTTTTTAGATGGTTTAGGTTCGAATTTATATGATTGCAGATTTGACAATGCGCAGATTATTCATAATGAAAATGAAAGTTATAAATTTAATTCTTCAATTCATGAAATCGAAAATGCTGACGCAATTTTACTAGTTGGCTCAAATCCTAGATGGGAAGCAAGTGTACTTAATTCAAGAATTAGAAAAGCATACATAAATAATAATTGTAAAGTGGGAGTTATTGGCCCAGATCTTGATCTGAACTATTCTTACACAAAAATTTCTAATTCCCTAATCGGATTAAATGACATTAAGGAAAAAAAATCAGAATTCTCAAAAATTTTTCATAATGCAAAAAATCCATTAATTATTATCGGAACATCAGCTATCAATAATAGTGAGGGAGCATCTGTTTTAAAGTTATGTGCAGACATCGCCAAAAAATTACCTAATTATTCTAGTACATTTAATCCACTGAATATATTAAATCAGGATATCTCAAGAGTAGGCTCATTGGAGTTAGGTTTTGTAAACAAATATTTTGATAAGAATTTTGAAGAAAACATAAAAGAAAATGTTAAAATTAATAAGCCTGTTATTTTTTTATTAGGATTAGATGAGATCGACCCAAAAAATCTAGAGCAAGCATTTGTTGTATATATTGGCCACCATGGTGATTTGAACGCTCAACATGCTGATATTATATTGCCATCTCCAGCTTATACTGAAAAGACTTCTACTTTCATGAACATAGAGGGACGAGTAATACAAACATCGAGATGTCATAACCCGCTTGGAGAAGCAAAAGAAGAATGGAAAATATTTAGAGTGCTTAGTGATCTTATGAATTGTGATTTAAAATTTAATAACCTTAATGATGTAAGAAAATATCTTGTTGATAATAATAAAAATTTCCTTCAAATTTTAGAATGTAATAATACATCAAATTTATCTTTTGCATCACCTGAAGCAATTACTGAACATACTATTGCATATAACATTACCAATTTTTACATGAATGACTCTATTTCCCGTTCATCAGAAACTATGGCAAATTGTACAAATGAAATTCTAAATAAAGAAAAAGCATCATGAATAGTTTTTCATATTTAAATGATTTAATAATTCCTGGTGGAATTATTATTGCTCAAATAATGGCAGTATTGATGCCAGTTCTAATTTCAGTTGCATTTTTAGTATATGCTGAAAGAAAAGTTCTCGCTCTTATTCAGCTGCGTCGCGGCCCGAATGTTGTTGGGCCCTTTGGTATCCTTCAAAGTTTTGCTGATGCTCTAAAATTATTAACTAAAGAAAATATTGTTCCAGCCAATTCTAATAAAATTGTTTTTTTATTAGCACCTATCATTACGATGGTACTCAGTTTAGCAGGCTGGGCAGTTATACCTTTTGCTCCTAATTGGGTGTTAGCAGATATTAATGTGGGAATAATGTACCTCTTTGCTGTATCATCACTTGGTGTTTATGGAATAATTATGGCTGGATGGGCTAGTAACTCACAGTATCCTTTTCTTGGAGCATTAAGGTCAGCGGCTCAAATGGTATCATATGAAGTTTCAATTGGCTTTGTTATTATTACTGTATTACTTTGTGTAGGATCTCTTAACTTATCAAAAATAGTTGAAGCACAAGAAACAGTATGGTTTGCAATTCCTCTACTTCCAATGTTTGTCGTTTTTTTTATTTCAGCTCTTGCAGAGACAAATAGATTACCTTTTGATTTACCTGAGGATGAGTCGACTCTTGTTGCTGGATTTTTTACTGAGTATTCATCCGCTTCTTTTGTATTATTTTTTCTTGGGGAGTATGCAAGCATGATCCTGATGAGCTCAATGACAGTAATATTATTCATGGGAGGTTGGTTACCACCGTTTGATATATTTCCATTAAATGCAGTACCAGGAGTAATATGGTTTGTAATTAAGGTTATATTTATTTTATTTTTGTTTATATGGGTTCGAGGAACTTTTCCCAGATATAGATATGATCAATTAATGAGACTCGGCTGGAAGATTTTTTTACCATTATCATTACTGTGGGTAGTTTTAACAGCAGGTTTTTTAATTGTATTTGATATGGTGCCAAACTCTTTATGATAAAATATATTAAATCATTTATACTTTTTGAGTTGTTGCAAGGAATGTTTTTAACTTTGAAATATATGTTTAAAGCAAAGGTAACAATAAATTATCCTCATGAGAAAGGCCCTCTAAGCCCCAGGTTCAGAGGTGAACATGCTCTAAGAAGGTATCCCAGTGGTGAAGAGAGATGTATTGCATGTAAATTATGTGAAGCGGTTTGTCCTGCGCAAGCTATTACAATCGAAGCTGAGCCAAGAGAGGATGGTAGTAGAAGAACTACTAGATACGACATTGATATGAGTAAATGTATTTATTGTGGGTTGTGTCAGGAGTCATGTCCTGTCGATGCAATTGTTGAAGGTCCAAATTTTGAATTCGCGACAGAAACTAGAGAAGAATTGATGTATACCAAAGAAAAACTTCTTGAAAATGGAGATAGGTGGGAGCAAGAGATTGCTCAAAACATTTATTTAGATAGGAAATATCGTTAATGTATTTGTATTCAATTACATTTTATATTTTTTCACTAGTTGCTGTTTTATCAGCTTTAATGGTCATAAGTGCTCGTAATCCAGTTCATTCTGTTTTATTTTTAATTTTGAGTTTTGTTAATGCATCAGGATTGTTTGTTTTATTAGGAGCAGAATTTTTGGCAATGATTTTAGTAGTTGTTTATGTCGGGGCTGTTGCTGTTCTTTTTTTGTTTGTTGTAATGATGTTAGATATAAATTTTGTTAAATTAAGAGAGGGTTTTCTTCAATATTTACCTTTTGGGGCTCTGTTAGGGGTTGTTCTTATCGTAGAGTTAGGAATTTTATTTCTTACAAAATCGTTTTCCGAAAATTCTCTCTCACGGTTTGTGCAGTCACCTCAAATTAATGAAGTTGAAAACACTAAATTAATTGGTCAAGTTTTATATACAGATTATTTTTACTTATTTCAAATTAGTGGCCTAATTCTTTTAGTGGCAATGGTGGGATCCATAACACTTACATTAAGAGATAGAGGGCAGGTCAAAAGACAAAACATATCTTCTCAAAATTTTATTGATGAAAAGAATGCTATAGAAAAGAAAAAAATTAAATTGGGTGAGGGCATTTAATGATTTACCTGGAACATTATTTATTTCTTGCGGCTATAATTTTTACAATTGGGGTACTGGGAATTTTTTTAAATAAAAAAAATGTCATAATTATTTTAATGTCTATTGAATTAATTTTGTTATCGGTAAACATTAACTTAATTTCTTTTTCTGTTTTCTTGAATGATATTTCAGGCCAAATTTTTGCAATGTTAACATTAACAGTCGCTGCAGCGGAAGCTGCAATTGGATTAGCAATTCTTGTTGTGTTTTATAGAAACTTAGGATCAATCGAAGTAAATAAAATCAATAAATTAAAAGGATAAACTTTATTTATGGCCCAATTAATTGTTTTTCTTCCTTTAATAGGTTTTTTGTTCTGTTTTTTCTTTGGCAAAAAATTTAACTTTAAAGTATCACAAATTTTAACAACATCGCTGCTATTCTCATCTGCAATTCTATCCTGGATTTTATTTTTCTCATATATTGGAGAGAAAGAAACTCAAATAATTCATATTTTCAACTGGTTCACTTCAGGTAATTTTATTGTCGATTGGTCTATTCGATTGGACTCACTCACAACCACGATGTTTGTAGTGGTATGTAGTGTTTCAGCTTGTGTTCATCTTTACTCTATTGGATATATGAGTGATGACCCATCAAAAGAGAGATTTATGGGATATTTAAGTCTTTTCACTTTCTTTATGTTGATGTTAGTCTCTAGTAACAATTTGCTGCAAATGTTTTTTGGCTGGGAAGGAGTAGGCCTAGCTTCATATTTACTAATAGGTTTTTGGTACCATAAACCATCTGCTAACAATGCTGCAATAAAAGCTTTTCTTGTTAACAGGGTAGGAGATTTTGGTTATGCCTTGGGGATAGCAGGTGTTTTTTATATTTTTGGATCTATTGAGTTTAGTGTTATCTTTGATAACGTTGAAAATTTTAAGGATCACACCATTCATTTTATAGGTTTAAATTTCAGTACCATTGATTTGCTTTGCTTCCTTCTATTCATTGGGGCAATGGGTAAATCTGCTCAACTTGGTTTGCACACTTGGTTACCCGATGCAATGGAGGGCCCAACACCTGTTTCAGCACTTATTCATGCAGCTACAATGGTAACAGCTGGTGTATTTTTAGTAGCTAGAATGAGCCCTTTATTTGAATATGCTTTAGTTACAAATTTATTTATTACTTTTATTGGTGCTTCAACTGCTATTTTTGCTGCAAGCATTGCACTTACACAAAACGACATCAAAAGAGTTATAGCGTATTCAACTTGTAGCCAATTAGGATATATGTTTTTTGCAGCAGGTCTAGGCGCTTACAATGCTTCAATTTTCCATTTAATGACCCATGGTTTTTTTAAGGCGTTACTATTTTTATCAGCTGGATCAGTTATTCACGCAATGCATCATGAACAAGATATGCGTAAAATGGGAGGTTTATTCAAAAAAATTCCTTTTACCGGTTCAATGATGTGGATTGGGTCACTTGCAATTATAGGCTTCCCATATTTCTCAGGTTACTATTCAAAAGAGAGTATTTTAGAAAATGCCTACTATTCAAGTTCCGCAATGGCTACATTTGCTTACATTATTGGAATCATAACAGCTCTGTTAACAGCTTTTTATTCATGGAGATTATTATTTATGACTTTTCATGGTGAGACAAGATCTGATTTAAAAACCTATGATCATGCTCATGAGTCACCACCTGTAATGACTATTCCTTTAATATTATTGGCTTTTGGATCAATTTTTGCAGGAATATTATTTTCAAATTTCTATATTGGAAAGTTACAATATTCTTTCTGGGGAGACGCCATAATTCTGCATGATGGTAAACATCATTATTTGCCTTTTATTCAAACTTTGATTGTTAAAAGCTCAGTAGCGATTGGTGTTATGTTAGCAGCATTAATCTATTTCTATAGAAATCATTTATCTAAAAATTTAGCGCATAATTTAGATCCCCTTTATTCTATTTCATATAACAAGTGGTATGTTGATGAACTTTATCATTCAATTTTTATTAGACCATATTTCTATCTTGGTAATTTGTTTTGGAAAAAAGGTGATGAAAAAATTATCGATGGATATGGCCCTAATGGAATTTCAAAAGTAGTATCTATATCTTCGGGTTACTTGAGTCGTTTTCAATCAGGATATTTATACCATTACGCTTTTGCGATGTTGGGTGGTTTAGTAATAATTTTAACATGGTTCATATATTATTAAATGACAGAAATGCCTTTATTATCATTAACAATTTTTTTACCTTTATTAGGTGCTTTAGTTATTCTTTTAATTAAAGAAGATGAAAACTCTGTAAACAATATCAAAAAAGTTGCTTTGTGGACATCGATAGGAGTTTTTCTTTTAAGCTTATTAATATGGCTTCAGTTTGATAATAATAACGGAAGTTATCAGTTTGAAGAAAAGTTTAGATGGTTCAATGATTTTAATTTTTATTTTCACATTGGTATTGATGGCATTTCTCTATTTATGGTGATCTTGAGTACTTTTTTAACACCTCTTTGCATCTTAGCAAGTTGGGAAAGCATCAAAAAAAGAGTTAAAGAATATATGATCGCTTTTTTATTCCTTGAGACGGTAATGATTGGAATGTTTGCCTCTGTTGATATTTTGCTTTTTTATATTTTCTTTGAAGCAGTTTTAATCCCAATGTACCTCATAATTGGCATCTGGGGTGGAGAGAGAAGAATTTACGCATCTTTTAAATTCTTCTTATATACACTGCTAGGATCTGTTCTAATGTTAATAGCTATTGTGGTAATCTATAGGTTAACTGACTCAATGAGCATAGAAACACTGCAAGGAAATTATTTTACTAAAAATATTCAGATTTATTTATGGCTAGCCTTCTTTGCTTCATTTGCTGTTAAAATTCCAATGTGGCCTTTTCATACTTGGTTACCCGACGCGCATGTGGAAGCACCTACAGCTGGCTCTGTTATATTAGCGGGCGTACTGCTAAAAATGGGAGGGTATGGTTTTATAAGATTTTCCTTAGGTATGTTACCAGAGGCTTCTAATTATTTTTCTCCTTTAATAATGACTCTTAGTATAGTTGCAGTTGTGTACACCTCACTTGTTGCTTTAGCGCAAACTGATATAAAAAAATTAATTGCATACTCATCAGTGGCGCACATGGGATTAGTTACTATTGGAATATTTCTAGTTAATTCTCAGGGCTTAGAAGGAGCAATGATACAAATGATAAGTCACGGAGTTGTATCGGGAGCTCTATTTTTATGTGTAGGAGTTATATATGACCGCATGCACACTAGAGATATTAATTTTTATGGTGGTTTAGTCAACAGAATGCCAATTTATGCAACAGTCTTTATGATATTTATGCTAGGCTCTGTAGGTCTGCCAGGTACAAGTGGTTTTATTGGAGAATTTTTGGTTATAGTGGGGGCATTTCAATATTCAAGCATTGTTGTCATTGGCGCCGCAACAGGTATTGTTCTCTCAGCAGTTTATATGTTGTATTTATACAAGCGAATTATTTTTGGTGTAATGACTAATGAAAAATTGACTGAGATATTAGATTTGGATAACAGAGAAAAAATTATCCTAATACCTCTAGCGATTGCTGTCATATTTATTG
Organism: uncultured Alphaproteobacteria bacterium; assembly: GCA_902589095.1. Classification (GTDB taxonomy): domain Bacteria; phylum Pseudomonadota; class Alphaproteobacteria; order HIMB59; genus CACPNW01. The sequence goes on from CACIRR010000004.1 coordinate 33,837, forward strand.
GAATTTTTCCAAATATTTTTATTGAACCTATGAGACTACCAATAGAGTCAATTATATCTAACTATGAGTCTGCAAATGCTAAATAATTTAATGCATATCCTTTTTGTTCCAGAAGTCACTTTGGCTATTCTTGCTGTTGCGTGTTTGATGTATGGATTGTTTTCAAAAAATAATTCTTTCAATAAAGCTACTAACTTTGCAACACTATCATTGTTATTTGTAACTGTATTAATCTTTTTTGACTTTTCTACAAAATTTGCCTTATTTGATAGTTTTTTTTCAAATACACAATTTACAAAATTTTTTAAAATTCTAACAACCTTAGGTGCGGCAATATCTTTAATTATTTCTAAAAACTATTTCATTGATAGCAAAATTAACAAATTTGAAATACCAACTTTACTTTTATTTTCCACTTTGGGCATGTTGATAATGATAAGCTCAAAAAATTTAATGATTATGTATTTAGCAATAGAACTACAGAGCTTATCTCTCTATGTTGTAGCTTCTATCAAAAGAAATTCAATAGAGTCTGCTGAGTCGGGAGTAAAATATTTTATTTTAGGAGCTCTATCTTCAGGTATTCTGCTTTATGGCTTTTCTTTAGTTTACGGATTTACTGGTCATACATCTTTTGAAGGTATCACTAATTCTTTGGTTGAAATAGATAACCTTCCTATTGGATTAATCTTTGGATTAGTTTTTGTATTAGTTGGTCTTGCATTTAAAGTATCTGCTGTACCTTTTCATATGTGGACACCAGATGTCTATGAAGGAGCCCCAACTTCAATCACAGCATTTTTTGCCATTGTTCCAAAACTTGCTGCAATCGCATTAATATTTAGATTTTGTCTTGAGCCATTCGGTAAATTTTATTTTGAATGGACTCAAGTTATATTCTTTTTGTCCATTGCTTCAATGTTTCTGGGAGCTATCGCAGCAATTGCACAAAAAAATCTTAAAAGACTACTTGCTTATAGTTCCATAGGTCATGTAGGATATGTATTAATTGCTTTGGTTTCTGTTAGTGATCAAGGTTTAAAAAGTGCCTCGATTTATATGTTTATTTATCTAGTTATGAACATTGCAGTGTTTTCAATTATCTTGTCATTAAAAAAATCAGATGCCTATGTTGAAAAAATAAGTTCGCTAAGTGGTTTAAGTAAATCAAACCCTGTTATTAGTGCATCTTTAGCAATAATTATGTTATCAATGGCTGGAATTCCGCCATTTATTGGCTTTTTTGGAAAATTGTATGTATTTATTGCAGCTATTGAGAGTCAATTGTACATATTAGCTGTGCTAGGGGTACTAGCTAGTGTAATTTCGGCATTTTATTATCTAAGAATTATTAAGGGTATGTATTTTGATGAATCAGATGACAATCAAACTTTTGAATTTACAATAAGCTCAGAGTCTAAAGTGATATTATCTGTCTTAATGATATTAATTACATTTTTTATACTTTATCCTTCACTGTTAATTGATGCTGTTTCAAGTATATCTCTTTAATTTAGATTAGTGTCATTACCTATTAAAATAGAAAACTTTTTATTGAAACAAAATACAGATTTAATTCATTTAGAAACTGTTGGGTCCACAATGAAAGAAATAAAAAAGCATACTGGAGATAAAAATATTTGCTTAATTGCTGATGAACAAACAGAAGGTATAGGTAGAAGAGGTAATCAATGGGTCAGCCCCAAAGGTAATATTTATTTATCTTTTTTATTTAAGTACAACTTATCAATTGAGCATCATTTCTTGTTTACTGCAGTCACTGCTAATTCAATTATTTTGTGCTTAAATAATTATATAAATGAAAATATTTATATAAAATGGCCAAACGACATCATAATTAATGACAGTAAAATTGCAGGAATTATGACTGACATTATAGAATATAAAGGTATTAAGTATATAATTATAGGCATTGGTATTAATATAGAAACTTCACCAAAACTTAGTGATTACAAAACATGTTGTGTAAATAATTTTAATTCTAATCTCATATATGAAGAATTGCTTTTAAATTTTTTTCAGACTTTTTTCTCTGAATACGAAATGATTATTAATAATGAACAAAGTAATATTATTAATAAATTTAGAGATAATATGAAAGATTTAAATAGAAAGAAAACAATTCTTCTTCCTAATGGAAAAAAAGAAATAGTTTTTATAAAAAATTTAAATTTAGATGGATCTCTTCTTATAGAAAAAGAGGGTAAGCAAGAAAGTATTTTTTCAGCAAGGATTACAGATGATTTTAATTGATGTAGGTAATACTAATATTGTTTTTGCTGCAAGTGCAAATAATTTATTGAAAAAAATAAAAAGAATAAAAACTAATGACGGTAAGAAAAAATTAAAAAACTTAATTAACAAAATAATAATAGATTTTGCCTCAACTAATAAACTTGATAATCACAATGTTGCAATTATTTCTTCTGTTGTGCCTAATTTAAATTTACTAATTAAAAATATTTTAAAAAAACACTCAATTAAAGGTTATGTAATTACGTCTAAGGATATATTGCCCTTCCTGAGGATTAAATATAATTTAAAAGAGATTGGGGCTGATAGGCTAGCTAATTCAATAGCGATTATAAAAAATAAAATCACAAATAGTATTGTTATAGATTTTGGAACGGCTACAACTTTTGAAGTAATCAAAAATAAAATTTTTTTAGGAGGAATAATTTTTCCAGGAATTAATTTGTCAAAAGAAACTCTTGTCAAAGAGGCATCATTGTTGAAAAATACTGAGATTACTAAAACAAATAAAATAGTAGCTAATAATACTCAAAAATCAATTCAATCAGGTTTTTACTGGGGATACTTATTAGCAATTAATGGTCTAATAAAAAACATCTCCATCGAAAATAAATTTAAACCAAAAATCATTCTTACTGGAGGGCTAGCAAATATATTTAAAAATGATATTAAGCCCAAACCTATAATAAAGCCTAATTTAACTCTAGAGGGTCTTCAAATTATTGGATCAAGTCATTATGCTAAAAAAAAATAATAATTCACAAATATACAAAAAGGGTCTTTATTTTTTATCCCTAGGAGGAATAGGCGAAATTGGTGCGAACTGTTATCTTTATTGTTGTGATGACAAATGGATTATGATTGATTTGGGATTATCTTTTGCTGATGAGCAATTTCCAGGGGTTGATCTTTTAGTACCAAAAATAAACTTTATTGAAGATATAAAAGATAATCTTGAGGCAATTATTATTAGTCATGGACATGAAGATCATGCGGGAGCCGTTGCATATTTAGCAGATAAAATTGATTGTCCAGTTTATGCTTCAAGTTTCCCAAAGCTTCTCATTGAAAATAGATTAAAAGAATTTGGGAAATTAGACTCAGTTAATTTGATAGAATTAGACACAAATAAAAATTTGTCATTAGAAAATTTTAATTTGAAATTTATAGATACCACTCATTCTATACCTCAGCCGCAAGCAATTGTTATTGAAACCAAGTATGGCAACTTATTGCATACTGCAGATTGGAAAATAGATAACAAACCAACTTTAGGTAGAGGATTTAATAAAAACAATTTTGTTGAATTAGGTAATCAGGGGGTATTAGCTTTAATTGGTGACTCCACTAATGCAGATGTTCCTGGCTTTTCTTCTTCTGAGGAGCAGGTAAGAGACGAGCTAAAAAATGTTTTCTCAAGATATATCAATAGAATTGTTGTTACATGCTTTTCTTCAAACATAGCTCGTATTATTAATATTGTTAATGCAGCTAAGAAAAATAATAGAAAAATTGCTTTAATTGGTAGAAGTATGAAAAAAAATATTGAAGCAGCTGTAAAATCAAATTTAATTGAAGACGTTGATATTTTTATATCCGAGGAGGAAGCCTCACTTATACCAAAAGAAAATCTTGTTATAATATGTACAGGGAGTCAAGGTGAGAAAAGATCAGCTTTGTATAGAATTGCTTATAATTCTCATCGAAATATTCATTTAGAAAAAGATGATGTTGTTATATTTAGCTCTAGAGATATACCTGGTAATGAAAAATCAATAAATGCACTTAAAAATTTACTAATTAGGCAAAAGGTTGAAATTATTACCGCTGATGATGATCTAGTTCATGTATCTGGCCATGGTCATGCTGAAGAAATTAAGCAAATGTATAACTGGACAAAGCCATTTATTTCTATTCCTGTTCATGGGGAACCTATGCATTTAGAATCGCACAAAAAAATTTCAGAAGCTTCTCAAGTTCCGATAACAAAAATTCTCCAAAATGGAAAATGTCTTAAAATAGCACCTGGGGATTGCACAATAGTTGATCATATTGACACTGGAAAATTAATTGTGGAGGGCAAATATCTTTATGATTCTGACTCTGATTTTATTAGAGACAGAAGAAAATACTCTTATGAAGGAATAGCTATGCTATCGCTAGTTATTAATGATGACCAATCAATTGATCAAAATATACAGTTAAGTTTTATTGGTCTTCCATACGAGGAAATAGATTTAGTGAAGCATGAATTTAAGTCAGAATTTATAGAAAAATACCTCAAATTAAGCCACGAACAAAAAACTTTAGATCAAAATGTCATTGAGCTGATTAAAAAAAGTTTAAAATTTGTTCTTAAAAATATTTTGCAAAAAAAACCAGAAATTAAAATTCATTTAATCAGGAAGTAATGCAAATATTTTCTTATTTTTTATTTTTCGTTGTAATTTGGTGGGTATTATTTTTTATTTTCTTACCTATTAAAAACGAAACGCCTAAAGAATGGCAGAGTGGTAATGCAAATAGTGCGCCAATTAAAAGCTATCTTTTAATAAAAGTAATAATTACATCAGTTTTATCTTTTCTTATTTTAATTACTTTAATATACTTTGGCTTAGATTTAGCTTTTTTGTTTAAACAATGAAATACTCAGAATTTTTTATTCCAACTGTAAAGGACGTACCGAGTGATGCTGAGATCATTTCTCATCAACTTATGATAAAGGCAGGAATGATCAAGCAATCAAGTGCTGGTATTTATTCTTGGTTACCACTTGGCTATAAAGTTCTAAAAAATATTGAACAAATTGTTCGAGAAGAGCAAGATAAAGCAGGTGCCAACGAAATGCTAATGCCAACAATACAATCTGCTGATTTGTGGGTTAAGTCTGGCAGATATGATGATTATGGTAAAGAAATGCTTAGAATTAAAGATAGAAGTGGCAGAGAGATGCTATATTGACCAACTAACGAAGAATTAATAACTGATATTTTTCAATCATATGTAACTTCTTATAAAGAATTGCCAAAAAATTTATACCATATTCAATGGAAATTCAGAGATGAAGTAAGACCACGTTTTGGCGTTATGAGGGGCAGAGAATTTTTAATGAAAGATAATTATTCTTTTGATTTAAATGAAGAGGAAGCAAAGATTTCATATAACAATATGTTTAAAGCATATATTAAAACTTTTCTAAGAATGGGGTTAACTCCAATTTCTTTAAGAGCTGAAACGGGTCCGATTGGTGGAAATCTAAGTCATGAGTTTCAAATATTAGCAAATACGGGTGAAAGCACTTTATATTATGATAAAGAATTGGAAACCTTAGATCCTGAGAGTCTTGATCCCGACAAATTACAATCGTATTATGCTGCAGTAGATGAGCAACATGATGACACTAGCTGCCCAATTAATAAAGACGATTTGAAAATATCAAAAGGAATTGAAGTTGGCCATATATTTTATTTTGGGACAAAATATTCTGAGAAATTAAATGCTTTTGTTCAGGATAAAAATGGAAAAAGAGTTCCAGTTCACATGGGCTCTTATGGTATTGGAGTTTCAAGATTAGTTGGTGCTTTAATTGAGGCAAATCATGATGAGAAAGGTATAAAATGGCCAAAATCTGTAGCGCCTTTTAAGTTAAGTGTTGTAAATTTAATGCCAGATGATCAAAATTGTACCACAATAGCAGAGGATTATTATTCTAATTTTATGCGTCAGAATATAGATACATTATTTGATGATCGAGATTGTAGTATTGGAAAAAAATTATCTGATAATGATTTAATTGGAACCCCATTCCAAATTGTAATCGGTAAAAGAGACATATCACAAGGTTTAGTAGAAGTTAAAGATAGGTTATTGGATACATCTGAAAAAATTAAAATTGAAGATGTAAAGAGAGTTGTTTTACAAAAACTAAATTCTTGATGTTATCCAGATCAGAGATTTTAATTACAAAACGTTTTTTATTCTCAAAAAAAACAGAAGGTTATGTTTCGATTTTTTCCTGGTTTTCAATCGTTGGTATATCTTTGGGGGTTGCAGCAATAATTATTGTAATGTCTGTAATGAATGGTTTTCGATCTAATCTGATAGAAAGGCTTATAGGTGTAAATTCTCACATTAATATTTATTCAATTAATGAAAAAATAGAAATTGAAAAAATAGAAAAAATAAAAAAACAATTAAATCCTAAAAATTATAAAGAAGTTTTTTCTTCAATTGAAACACAAGGCTTAATTATAAGTGACAATACTTCTAAAGGAGTAATAATGAGAGCCTATGAAAAAATTAGTACAGAACATTATTTGTATCAAAGAATTATTAGTAAAAAAATTGCTGAAATTGGTTTCAACAGAATCATTATCGGTGATGCTCTAGCGAAAGAACTAAACTTAAAAATAGGTGATGAAATTAAAATAGCTATTCCAAAAACTGATAGATCATTACTTGGCAACATTCCAAGGTTTAAAACTTTAAAGATTGATGGAATATTTGATTTTGGAATGTATGAGTACGACTCTAATCTTGTTTTTATATCTTTAGAACTTGCTAGGAAATTGCTTTTGTTTGAAGAAGGCGTGTTTAATAGACTCGAATTTTATTTATATGATCCATTAGAAGTTAATAATTTCAAGACAATTATTAATTCTTCTATTAAAGAAAATGATCTAAATTTGTATCAATTAACTTGGATTGATAGAAACTCATCATTAATGAATGCTCTAAAGGTAGAAAAAAATGTAATGTTTTTAATTTTGGCGTTAATTGTGATTGTCGCTTCTATGAATATAATTTCAGGATTAATTATTTATGTTAAAGAAAAAAATAAAGATATAGCAATTTTGAAAACATTAGGTTTTAGTAATTATAGTCTTTTAAAAATTTTTTTTTCAATCGGACTTACAATAGGTTTAATTGGTACAATTTCAGGGACAATACTTGGTATAATTGTCACTGAAAACTTATTAATAATACAAAACTTTCTAGAAAAGCTACTTGATACAGAGCTTTTTTCTGAAGAAATATATTTTTTATCAACACTTCCTTCAGATATTAAATATGAAGAAGTTTTATTTATATTTGTTATATCTGTAATAATAACTATCTTATCGACAATATTTCCGGCAATTAGGGCGTCTAATATTGATCCAATTGTTTCGTTAAAAAATGAGTAATTTTATAGAAATTAAAAATTTAAAAAAAACATTTAATATATCAAGTAATAATCAATTGTTATTATTTGAAAATTTAAATTTGAGCATTTCCCAAAACAGTACAACTTCTATAATAGGACCATCTGGATGTGGAAAGTCTACACTTCTAAATATTATTGGTCTTCTTGACTCTAGTTTTTACGGAGAATATTTTTTTGATGGTGTTTTAATTAATAATATTAATAAGAGCAAGTTAAACGAAATTAAAAATTTAAAAATTGGATTTGTTCATCAGTTTTTTCATTTAATTCCTGAATTAAGTGTGATTGAGAACATAATATTACCAGCTTTGATAAAAAAAGATAAAATTTCAGACATAAATAATGATGCTTATAATTTATTAAATGTTTTTGAAATTTTTGATAAAAAAAATACGAAACCTAATAAGTTATCAGGTGGTGAACAACAAAGAGTAGCTATTGCAAGATCACTTATAAATAAACCAAGTATAATTTTAGCAGATGAAATGACTGGTAACTTAGATGAAAAAACATCTGATGAAATAATTAAATTTTTTTTAAAATTTGTGGCGAATCATCAATTATCTTTAATGTATGTAACGCATAATCAAAGATATGCAGAAATGGCAGATATAAAATATGAGCTTAAAAATAAAAATTTAGTTGCAAAATGAAAAAACCTTTTGTTCACTTAAGATGCTTGTCTTCTTATTCACTTTCTGAAAGCACTCTTAAAATACAAAAATTAGTCCAATTAGCAAAAAAAAATAATATGCCTGCACTCGCTATTACCGATAATAACAATATGTTTGGGGTATTTGAATTTGCTCAAGAATGCATAAAAAATAATATTCAACCAATAATTGGCACTTCAATAAACTTAGTTGATGTTCAGAGTAAAAATCAAGTCTCTCAATTATCTTTTTTAGTAAAGAACGAGATAGGATATAAAAACTTAATTCATTTAAGCTCTTTATCTTATTTAAATAAAGGTAGTGATATGGGTATTTCTATAAGTGATCTTGAAGGCCATAGTGATGGACTGTTTTGTTTTTTAGGTGGTGAGTTTAATCCTTTATTAATTTTAAATAATCAGAATAAAAAAAATGATGATTTAATTAAAAAATTACAGCAATTATTTAAAAACAATCTTTTTCTTGAGCTGCAAAGAATTAGTGACTCAGAATTAGATGCTTTTGAAGATCAATTGATAAACTTATCTAATAAATTCAATATACCATTAATTGGTACTAATAATATTAAATTTGGTGAAGAAGATGATTTTCAAGCTCATGATGCTTTGTTATGTGTAGCTCAAAAGACAACTATAAATAGTGGTAGTAGAAAAACTTCCAATAACCAAATAGCTTTTAAGAGTAGTGAACAGATGATTGAGTTATTTTCTGACATCCCTGAAATTGTTGAAAACAACTTTAATATTTCAATATCATGTAGCTATTACCCAAGAGAAGTTTTACCAAAATTACCAAAGTTTAAAAATAATCTAAATCTATCTGAAAAGGAATTATTAGTAAAATTATCTAATAGTGGACTTGAAAAAAGACTAAAATTAAACAGCATTAAAGAAAATAAAAAATATCAAGACAGGTTAAATTACGAAATTGATATTATAAATAAAATGGGTTTCGCCGGTTATTTTCTAATTGTTGCAGATTTCGTTAACTGGGCAAAGGATAATGATATACCAGTTGGACCAGGAAGAGGATCTGGAGCAGGGAGTGTTGCTGCTTGGTCATTAGGTATTACTGATCTGGATCCTATTCAATATAGTTTGCTGTTTGAGAGATTTCTAAATCCAGAACGTGTTTCCATGCCAGATTTTGATATAGATTTTTGTCAAATTCGACGGGATGAAGTTATAGAGTATGTAAATAAAAAATATGGAAGTGAATCTGTTGCCCACATAATTACTTTTGGAACTTTGGCTTCGCGTGCAGCAGTAAGGGACATAGGTAGAGTGTTAGAGGTTCCCTATGGTGAAGTTGACTCTTTTGCTAAATTAATACCTTTTAATCCAGGCAGCCCTTTAACCTTAGCAGAATCAATAAAATCTGAAAAATCACTCAGAGATATTATTGAAAAAGATGATACTCTTTCAAATGTTGTGGACATAAGTCTTAAATTAGAGGGCGTTCATCGTCATGCATCTACACATGCTGCTGGAGTGGTAATAGGGGATACAAATTTAAGTAATATTGTGCCTTTATACAAAGATCCAAATACAGAAACTAATGCAACACAATTTTCTATGAAATATGTTGAAAAAGCAGGTTTGGTAAAGTTTGATTTTTTAGGATTAACTACTTTATCGATAATAAACGAGTGTGTGAATTTAATAAAAAAAGATTTCTTTAATTTTTCACTTCACGATATTCCATTGAATGATGAAAAAACTTTTCAACAATTAAGTAGAGGAAATGCTGTTGGAGTTTTTCAGTTAGAAAGTAATGGAATGAGCAGTGTTTTAAAGCAGTTGCAGCCAGATAAATTTGAAGAAATCATTGCAGTTGTAGCTCTTTTTAGACCAGGTCCTATGGATAACATTCCTTCTTTTTGTAACCGCAAACATGGTAGAGAGGACATAAACTATATTCATCCAATGTTGGAAGATGTTTTAAAAGAAACCTACGGAATCATAGTCTATCAAGAGCAAGTAATGGAGATAGCGCAAGTTCTTTCGAACTATTCTTTAGGTGAAGCTGATTTACTGAGAAGAGCAATGGGTAAAAAAATACAAAAGGAAATGGACGATCAAAAAATTAGATTCATCGAAGGTGCTTTAAAAAATAAAATAAATGAAAAAGAAGCATCAAAAATATTTGATCTTGTTGATAAATTTGCTGGTTATGGTTTTAACAAAAGTCATGCTGCAGGCTATGCCTTAATTTCTTATCAAACTGCTTATCTTAAGGCTAACTTTCCTCATGAATTTATGACCGCAACTCTAAACTTTTCTATAGATAGAACTGATAAAATTATTTCATTAAAGCAAGAGTTGGAAAAACTTGAGATACCATTTTTAAAGCCAGATATAAATTTTTCTGAAGAAAA
>CACIRR010000005.1 GCA_902589095.1 uncultured Alphaproteobacteria bacterium
TCTTTCTGATAAACTTGTATGTTTCCATTTTAATTTTGTTTGATCTGATAAATGTAGAGCATTTTCAATTTCACTTAAAGTGGCGTATGGTCTTTCTACAAAAACTGAGTTATCTATTGGAGATATAGTTTTAAGCATGTTTACGATCTAGTTATATTGTGATACAGATTAACTATAGAATAAACAAATTTTTTCAAACAAAGAATTATGAAAATTTATAAAAATTATATTGACGGCAAATGGATAGAAAGTGAATCTAAAGAAATTATTCAGGTTGATGATCCTTCAAATGGTAAAATAATAGGTGAGATATCTTGTGCTAAAAAAACTGAAGTAGATCTTGCCGTATCTGCAGCTAAGAATGCATTCAGTTCAAGAGTGTTAGTAGATATGCCAATACTTGAAAGAGCAAAATTAATGCACCGCATTGCTGATGAAACAAGAAAAGTAGCTAATGATGGTGGAAAAATGCTGTGTTATGAAAACGGTAAAGCCCTAGGATCAGCAATAAAAGAATTTAATGATGTAGCAGACATGTTTGATTATTATGCAGGACTAACAGATAAGCTTGAAGGAAAAACTATTCCTGTATCTCCAACAGTTTTTGATTATACAGTTTTAGAGCCTTTTGGTGTTTCTGCACATATTGTACCTTGGAACTTTCCTCTTTCAATGGTTGGAAGATCTCTTGCTTGTTCGTTTGCAACAGGAAATTCAACAATAGTTAAAACAGCTGAACTCACACCTTTGTCAGCCACTTTTTTTGCTCAAGCAATTGAGAATGCTGGAGTACCAAATGGGCTTATCAATATAATTTGTGGTTATGGTAATGAGGCAGGTTCTTATTTAGTATCACATCCTGATGTGAATCATGTAGTGTTTACTGGCTCAGTGGCAACAGGTAAAAAAATATTGCATGCATGTGCAGATAAAGCAATCCCAGCTATTGTAGAGCTTGGTGGAAAATCAGCAGGTATAGTTTACCCTGATGCAGATCTTGATCAAGTTATTGAAAGTGCACGTCATGGAATATTCGGTGTTGCAGGTCAAATTTGTACAGCAATGTCGAGACTAGTTGTTCACCAATCAGTGAAAGACGAACTGATTGGAAAATTAGTTGATTTGAGTAAGTCGCTTAAAGTTGGTGCTGGTTATGAAGAAGGTGTAGGGCTAACTCCAGTAATTTCTGAAAAACAATTAGAAAAAGTTGAGGGTTATGCAAGGTCTGGAGTTCAACAGGGTGCTGAGGCAGTGCATGGTGGAAAAAGAGTTGAAAGAGATGGTTACTTTATGGAAGCAACTGTTCTTAATAATGTCAAACAAGACATGACCGTAGCAAGAGAAGAAATTTTTGGGCCTGTTTTATCTGTGCTTGAATACAATGATCAAGAGGAGGCAATTCACATTGCCAATGATACTGATTATGGTTTAGGAGCAGGCGTTTTCACTAAAGATCTTAAAAAAGCATCTTGGACAGCTAGTAAATTAGAAGCTGGTCAGGTTTATGTTAACAAATGGTTTACAGGCAGTCATGCAACTCCTTTTGGGGGATACAAACAATCTGGTTACAGCAGAGAAAAAGGAATCGATGCTCTAAAATCATATCTTCAAGTTAAAAACGTAGGCATTAGCTTAGATTAATAAAATCGCTTAGGACTAAAAGGTTCAATATTAATATTTGGCACACGATCATTACACAATGAATTAATTACTTTTCCCGTAACGGCACCTAAAGTCCATCCTATATGCTGGTGTCCAAATCCATAAAATATATTTTTATATTTAGCTGATTGACCAATAACTGGTAATGAGTCAGGCAGTGTTGGTCTAAATCCTAACCAAGTACTTTTAACATCTTTAAGTTGAGGCAATAACTTTCGAGCCTGCATTTCAATCATCTTTGTTCTTTTTTTATTTTCTGGTTTTTTTAAACCTGCAATTTCAACCGTTCCAGCAGCTCTTAAACCTTCCTCAAGTTGGACTAAGTAAAAACCACTTTGTGACCAACCTATAGGTCTATTAATCAAATTATAATTGTCAAATAAAACATGATAACCTCTTTCAGTATCTAATGGAAAGTTATCTCCAAAAGTTTTTGTCAGCACCTTTGACCATGCTCCTGCACAGACTACCACTTTATCAAATTTATGAGTGGCTTCCTCATAATTTAGTTTTACCACCTCATCATCTGGAAAAATATTTTTGACACTTTTTTTATGAAATATTCCACCATTATTAATAAAAGATTCAAAAATTTTATTACTTATTTCTTGAGGATTAGTGGTGTGTCGAGATCCAACAAAAAGTTGACCATTGTAAAAAACTGGAGCAAGGTTTGGTTCCATTTCTAATATCTCTTTCTTTGATAAAATTCTTATTTGGACACCATTTTTCTCTCTAATAATGTTTGTTTTTTTTGCTTTTAAAAATTCATTTACATTTTGATATAAATATAAAGCTTCTTCATTTTTAATATAATTGGAAACATTAACATCTGAAAAAATTTCATCGTAACTAACGCTAGCATTATTAAGTAAATTACTTAATGAACTTGAAATATGCTCCACCTTATTTGCTGTGCAATTTTGTAAAAATTTGTAAGCCCAGCTAAGATTTTTAATGACATGGAAAAAATCTACTGCAAGTGGTCCGTCACTTTTTAAAAGCATTGAAGGTATCTCTTTGAATAACTCTGGTGAATTCACAGGGACACTTGCATAATCTGCAAATGTGCAAGCATGACCATAGCTCGTCATAGTACCTGGTTCATTTCTATCAATAAGAGTAACTTTAAAACCTGATTTATTTAAAAAATATGCTGAGCATATGCCAACTATTCCAGCACCAACCACAGCAATATGCGGCTTAGTCATACTATTTTATCTCGGTTTAATACCGCGCAGTCGTTCTGATCTTCTTCTTAATAATTCTACTGTAGTAAGTAAGAATATAGACAGAGCTACCAAACAAGTAGCCATACATAAAATTACTGGACTAATTTCCTGTCTAATTCCAGCCCACATTTGTTTTGGTATAGTTAATTGATCCAAACTTGCCATAAACATAACTATAACAACTTCATCGAAAGAAGTAATAAAAGCAAACAACGCCCCAGAAATTATACCTGGTAATATTAATGGCATTATAACTCGGAAAAAAGTTTTAACTGGTCTTGCTCCAAGACTTTGAGCAGCTTTAACCATATTCATATCAAATCCAACTAAGGTTGCAGTAACTGTGATTACTACAAATGGAGTAGCTAGAGCTACATGGGCTAAAATTACTCCTGTGAAAGTATAAACTAAATTTATTCTAGCATAAAAAAAGAACATGCCCGCTGCTGTTATAATTAAAGGCACAATCATTGGGGAGATTAAAATTGCCATTATAATTCCTTTGAAAGGCATATGAGGTCGACTTAATCCCAATGCAGCTAATGTTCCGAGAGAAGTAGCAATAACTGTGGCTACAATACCAATGAAGAAGCTGTTAAGAGTACCTACCATCCATTTGTTTGAACAAGGAACTGTAGAAGAGACTACATCAGCACTACAATCACCAATCATATTTTTATACCATCTTAATGACCAAGCTTCTGGGTCAGGTGGCCATGCCAACATTCCATCAGTAAATACCATGAAAGGTGATACGCTAAATGAAATAGGTACGATTGCAATCAAAGGAGCGACAAGGAAAAAGAAAACAACTCCACAAAAAAACAGATAAAAGTAATAGTAAGTTTTTTGAACAGGTGATGCGTAACTTGGTAATGCCATATTTATCCTAATTTAATGTTATCAATGCCAACAATTTTATTATAAAGCCAGTAAAATACGAGCATTACTGCTAAGAGTATTGCTCCTAAAGCCGCACATAAACCCCAGTTCAATGTTGTTTTAAGGTGAAAGGCTATCCAACTACCAATTAATTTACCATCTTTTCCACCCACTAATTCAGGAGTAATAAAATAACCAATTGCTAAAACAAAAACTAGCAAGCCTCCAGCACTCATTCCTGGAATCGTTTGTGGTAAGTACACTCTCCAAAATGCCATTGCGGGCTTTGCTCCTAAGTTTTGAGCTGCTCTCATATGACTTTTTGGAATTACCTTCATCACACTATAAAGGGGTAAAATCATAAATGGCAACAATATCTGCGTCATTGCAATTAAAGTACCCGTTTCATTATAAACCATCTGAAGTCTTCCATCATCACTGAGTATACCAAGCCATACTAAGACACCATTGATAACTCCTTTTTGTTGAAGCATAACAATCCATGCTGTTGTACGAACAAGCAAAGATGTCCAAAATGGAAGAAGTACAAAAATCATTAATAGGTTACTGTAACGTAAAGGTAGGTTGGCTAATAAATGGGCTACTGGAAAACCTAAAACCAAACAAAAGAAAGTTACATAGACACTAACCTTTAGAGTTTTAAACCAAGTCTGAACATAAATTCTTCTTTTCTCATCCTGCATGATAACGTTTTGATTTTGATCATATGTCCTATCAATTGCATTCCAATAATAAATAGGCGTCTGTTTATTAACCATTTGAGCCATAGAGTACCAAAATGTTGGATCGCCCCAATCATTGTTTATCTCAATAAGTGTCTCTTTATAAGACTCGGGCACAATCCCTTTTTTTGTCATTTTTTTTATTTCTCTAGAAGTTTTTTTAATCAAACTTTTCCAGCCTGATTTAGAATAATTCATTCTAGTCAATGCTCTACCTATTTGGATTTTTTCTCCAGTAGCAAGTTCTTCAAAAAGAGTTCTATATACTTCCTCAGGAGGAAGCTCCTCTACATCTCTGTTCCACTTGTTGTATTCTTCAAAAGTTCTTGGAAAGACCGTATTGATTTGACTATCATCTACACTTCTTAACAGCATGTCGCCAATTGGCATTACGAAGGTAACAAATATAAAAAGCAACAAAGGAAAGACTAAAAGGAATGCTCTTATTTTATTCTTTCTTTCAGCTTTTTTTAGACTTTGCTTTAGTGGAATACCATCAGTTGTAAGTAGTTGCGTAGAAATAATAACCTCCCAATTGAAAAAGGCGAGAATAAATCTCGCCTTTTAGTTAAATTAATATTGTAACTTAATCAAGCTTAGTTACCCATCCACGCTGCATAACGTTCATTAATTTCAGCACCGTAATCAGACCACCATTGTGGATCACTTACGATTGAAACTTTTAAACGCTCAGGCGTATTAGGCATATGAGGCATAATATCTACACCACCTGGTCCCCAAGGCTCATTATTTTGAATGATTGGAATACCAGAAGCTCTCATAGGTCCATAAGTAATATACTTTGCTTGCTCAGCTTGCGCTTCAGGAGTCGATGCATGCATCATGAAATCAATAGCAGCATCTCTGTTAGGAGCACCAGTAGTAAGACATAGATACTCTTGGTCTAACACTTGACCTTCCCAAATATATTCGAAGTTTTCACCTTCAGCTAGGTTAGCTGCACCAACACGACCATTATAAGCAATAGCCATTACAACCTCACCACTTTTTACTAATTCTAGTGGTTTTGATCCTGAAGACCAGAAAACAACGTGATCCTTGATAGTGTCTAATTTAGCAAAAGCTCTATCAAGCGCACCAGTTTGGTTAGCTAGAACTGTAGGAACTGCAGTTGGTTTAACACCATCAGCAACCATCGCTTTTTCAATTATACCTGTAGCCCAAGTATGAATACCTCTTTTGCCAGGGAATTTTTCCACGTCAAAAAAGTCTGCCATGCTGCTTGGCTTATCACCAGGAAAAGCATCCGGGTCATAGAACACAACGTATGTCCAGAAGATTTGTGGAACACAACAATCCCAACCAGAGTGATACTCTAGACCGTTGTTTTCCATATCCTCTAGCATTGACTCGCCATCAGGACCTGGAGTTGATAAATCTGCAATTTCAGAAGAGATGTCCTCAAACAAACCTTCATCACAACCAGTAATTGCATCACTTGGAAGAACGTCTACTAAGTCCCAAGTTACATTACCACTTTCAACTTGTGCTCTTACTTCACCAAGACCACCGTTATAGTTCTCAAATTGAATTGAGCTTGGATCTGTGTAAGTATCAGCATAAGCTTTTTGTTGACTTTCTGTGTAAGCACCACCCCATGAAGCAACAGTTACTGCTTTAACAGCAAATGAAGACACAAGAAGTGAAGCGAACAAGAATACTTTAATAAACTTTGACATATTTTCCTCCTATTCGTTGGTTAATCTTAAGATTATATGTCTATCGATAAACCTCTATTAACATGCAAAATTTATAAAAAAAAGTGTTAAAATAAGGCAGAATACTTGGAAAAAACTAATTTACAGGGTCTAAAGCTCTTATGTCGTTAGGATTCCAGTTAAGTTTAATGGAGTCCCCCTCTTTATAGTTGAATGATCCCTCATTTGGAACCTTTACTATAAATTCATTGTTTCCACATACATCAAGTCTAACCCTAATATGATCTCCTAAATAAATTAGCTCTTCAACTTTCCCTGTAAATACATTTTCACCATTGCCTTCAGAACCTAATGATACTCTTTCAGGTCTAACAGAAAGTTGTGTTTTATCACCAACCCCTCCTACATTTACCTTAAGGGCTTTAACAACACCTGCTCCATTCTCAAGATCAACAGAACAATAATCATTTTCAATACTTTTAATTGTTCCAGTCATTCTATTGTTTTCACCAATAAATTGTGCAACAAAAGAATTTTCTGGTTTTTCATATAATATGTCTGGCGTTGATAATTGCTGAACTACACCGTCATTAAAAACTGCAATTCTATTTGACATTGTTAGAGCCTCACTTTGATCATGTGTAACATATACAACTGTAATACCTATTCTGTCATGAATGTGTTTAATTTCATATTGCATTTGCTCTCTTAAATTTTTATCAAGTGCACCTAGAGGCTCATCCATTAAAACTAGTCTGGGCTCAAAAACTAGAGCTCTTGCAAGCGCAACTCTTTGTTGTTGGCCACCAGAGAGTTGTGCAGGGAAACGAGTTCCAAAATCCCCAAGCTCAACCATATCAAGAGCTTTTTGAACTTTTGTTTTCGTATCTTCCTTTGATAATTTTCTTACCTCAAGAGGGAAGGCTAAGTTTTCTTGCACAGTCATATGAGGAAAAAGAGCATAATTTTGAAAGACCATTCCTATTTCTCTTTCATAGGGAGGAATTTTACTTATCGGCATTCCATCCAAATAAATTTCACCGTTTGTAGGTGTTTCAAAACCCGCTAACATCATGAGTGTCGTAGTTTTTCCTGATCCGGAAGGACCAAGCATAGTTACAAATTCACCTTTTGCGATATCTAGATTAAGATTTTTTACTACTAAAACTTCTCCATCATAACTTTTGTCAATCTTTTCAAATTTAACAAAGGTTTTTTCTGACTCAGAATTCATAATTTTGATTATTTTTTTGTTGTTGGACTGTGAATACCTGTCATAAGAGCATTAGTCAAAAAAAAATTTAAATTATATGAATATTTTGGGCATAATATTTGCTTTACTTGCTGGAGTTTTTTTTGGAATTATTGGTCCAATTACAAAAACTGCTTATAATTTAGGAGCCGGTATAGGCCTTGCTATTTTTTTAAGATATATTGTTGCGTTAATAATAGTCTCTCCCCTAATTCCAAATCAACAAAACTTATTCAGTATTTATAAAAATAATATACGAGATTTTTTACTGATCACTGTTGCCTCCATAATGCTAACTACAGGATTATTAATTTCAGTTACCTATATTAACGTTAGTTTAACAATAATAATATTTTGTACCTATCCAATTTTAGTCTTATCGATATCAATTTTTATAACTAAAGAAAAAATAAAAAATGTTATCAAATTTTTATTTTTGACAACATTTATTGGATTATTTCTTGCATTAAGTCCCTCAACTGATGACTTAAAAATTGAAGGAATTATTTTTGCTTTGATTGCATCATTGGGTGCTGCCATCATGATAGTGACCAATCAAACAATGTCTAAAAAAAATATTTCCCCTATTCCAATCAATATTTTTATTAATTTTTTTAACACAATATTCTTTTTTATTATTTTAAGTTTATTCTACGAGATAGACACCAACATCAATCTTAATGCATTTTTAATTTTACTAATTCCTTCTTGTTCGTATGCAATTGCTCTATTTCTTCAATTACTCGCAATACCAAGAATTGGTCAAACGAATACCGCTTTATTTTTATATCTTGAGCCCATAACAGGAATATTTGGAGCTGTAATACTTCTTAATGAGTCCTTAACTTCAATGCAGTTATTTGGCACTGCAATTGTCTTAATCAGTCTTGCATCTTCAACGTTTGTAACAAGAAGAACTTAAAAATGATTGGTCATAAAATTAAACCAGTTTTTACCAGCTATTTTATGGGCAGTTTTTTCATTGACTCCATTTGATATCATTCCAGTCAAAAAACTAGATAAGTCTTCTGGTTTTGAATACCACGATGTGGGTTTTGGCCAATTAGCATTTTTATCCTTCGACTCACCATAATCAATTTTTTTAGTCCATTTGCCATTACGCATCCACATCACAACTTCATCTGGCCAATTAACACATAAGTCTGATCCTATGCCGATGTTATCTTCTCCAATCATATTGATAAGCTGTTTAATCATGTCACAAAAATCTTCTAACTTACAATCTCCATGATTTTTTTAAATGATAAGGGTAAACGCTTAGACCAATAAATCCATTTTTATTTGCTAATTCTTTTAACACATCTTCATCTATGTTCCTGATCGAATTATGAAAAAAATTTGGGTTTGCATGAGATATGGCAACAGGTTTCTTTGATAAATTAATAGCATCTAAACATGTTTGTCTTCCTGCATGGCTTAAATCTACTATCATTCCTAAACGGTTCATTTCTTCAATCACCATTTCACCAAAACGAGACACGCCAGAGTCATTTTTTTCATAACAACCCCCTGCTAGAGGTGTTTGATTATTGTAAGTTAATTGCATGAAACGTAAACCGCGTGAAAAAAACTTTTCTACTAAAAAAATATCATTTGCAATTGGTGCTGAATTTTGAAAACCATAAACAATGCCAATTTTATTTGTTTCTTTTGCAACAAGTATGTCGGAGGATTTTTTTACATGCATTAAAATATCATTATTGGATTGAATTAAATCATCCCAATAATTCATTTTCTCAAATGACTCCTGGGTATCCTCCCAATAGACCAACGTTGCATGAATGGCCGTTAATCCTGCAGCATGAGCCTTTTCAAATAAGTCTCTATTCCAATTTACATATTCAAGACCATCGATGAGCATATTGTCCTTTTCCATATATAATTTAACTTCTAATAGTGAAAAAGATGACAATCCACTATATATATTTGTATATGTTGCAACAAAACATGAATTCTGCAGAAATCATGACCCTTGAAAAAATGGGCTCCAGATACCCTTCTCGATTAAGTTTTTCGAGAAGCATGCTCAGAAGATTATTGTTTGATAACTGGACAATATCTAAGTCAAAGTTTGATCTCGATGAAAATGGTTATGGAACAGCAATTTATGAAATTAAAATAAACAACAACATTTACTCTTTAGTTTGTTTTTCCCAGCATCTTGATAGCGCTGATCGAAGTGACAGAGTAATTGCAGAAAAATGGGATACTGCCTATTCTTTGATTAACGGAAAATTAGATGATCAGGAACTTAACAGATTAAGAAAAAATGTACCGCTTCAAGAGTCAGGTCGCAATTCTCCTAAAGAATTAATTTTAAGTAGAGCAAATAAAAGTGTTCGTTTATTTGAATATGTCGTCAAATGCTTATCCAATGGTAAGCAGCCTGATATTAATGAAATAAATAAAGTTGGATATCTCCTAAGAACAACTGCTGTTTATGGTAGCGGAAAATTTGGGCTATCAGACTTTGCAAATACGAAAGCAGTTACTGACTTCAACCAACCATTTAGAGCTGAAATGCTTGCAGTTTATATAATAAGAGAATTTAGTGTTCAGTTGGTTGAGCATGTTGCAAATAAACAAAATCCAAACAAAGCAGTTAAACTTGAAAATAACATTAAACAACACCTGGGTATTGGTAATTCAACTGGTTTAGGAATGGCACCTTTCATTATTAAACATCCAAAGTTGATTAATAAATGGATGAAACAGTATACTCAGTCTCTAGATAATATCATCAATCAAAAAGTTGACTCAAAAAAACTTACTGCATATTTCAAGCTACTTAAAAAAGCTCTTCTTTACTTAAAAGAGGTGACAACTTTTGATGAATACCAAATTACAAAAAACTCAAAAACAGTTAAAGATTTAGAAAAATTTATAAGTCATCTTAATAAATTTCAAAAAGAAAATGTAAATGATTTACAGTGGATTGATCTAATTAAATTCACAATTAATCATTGTAATTTTGATACCCAGGAAATTGCCAAAGTTCAATTATTAGAACTTTATCCTGAAATTTCTGAAGAATTAGCAGAAGACATGTCTGATGTTGAAGAGATGAAAATTAATGAGTCTCAAACTTTAAAACAATTAAATTCAATTATCGAAAAAGATTATAAGTGGGCATTAAAAGTTGATTTTTCTGATAAAAATAATGATTATCTATTCTGGTATATTTCAGCGGCAAAACTAGAGCCAAGACTGGGTGAAAGATATAATGAAGAAGGAAGCGAACTTGAACAACATCTTGGTGTTGCTAAAATGGTTCAAAATCTGCACACAAAAATGCAAAAAGAGAATTTAGATAAATCAGTAGCTGAATATTTAATTCTTAATCCAGAATTAAGAGGCATCATAAGAAGAATACAATCTCTTGAGCAGTACCCTTATGCGGAAGTGCAGGATAATATTTTATCAAAAGAAACTATCCCAATTAACATGCTGCGATTTAAATTATCTTTTTTTGGGGCAAATAGATATGATCCAAAATCAGACAGATGGCTTCGTGTGAGTTTTTTTTCGGGAGCACCGTTTCTCTCAAACTTAAATGCAGAAAACGTTGATAGTTGGGGTTTTGCAACCATGAATTCATATCATTAATTTGTGAGTTATTCTTATTATGAGGTTTACACAAATGCGCAGCGAGCTTTTTCTGGTCTTGGATTTCCATATGGCGCAGATGAAGATGCGGCATTCATTATAAGCTGGCTAGAAGCTTTTGAATTAAGTGGTATCCATTTATTTGCTAATATTCAAAACAAAATTGATAATAATTTTGATGGAACTCTAACCAATAAAGATTTTGTTAATGAGATTAATTTAGAAAAAAAATCATGTCTTATGATTGGTCCAGGTTTGGTAGATTTTGTAAATTTTCAAACATTAAAAAATAATGAAGTTAACTTAGAAATTCAACAATGCATAGATCCTCTTTTTCTTATTCCACTTCTCTACAGAAGTGTGCAAAAAAATATTTATTCAAAAATAAGTAATCAAAATAAAACACTCACAATTTTAGGTAACAATAAAATTTTTATTCACGATGATATAAAAAATAATAATTGCCCGAATTTTTCTCTTTATCTCTCTAAAAGTGAAATCCAGATACCAGATGAGCAGGACTTCTCGACTTATGATATTCTTAATCAAAATCTATCTAATGGATTAAATCCGCATCAATCCAGTTGGGATAAAATTTCAGCCTTAGCATTTAGAACTTATGTTCCTGAGTCAGAAACTTCTAGAGAAAAGGGAGCTGGCGGCGGAGATGCAAATGATTAATTTTAAACTAAATGTAAATCTCTTGAAAGATCGCACAACAGTTCGCATCCATTTTCAGTTACATTAATTGTTTCACTAATTTCTAATCCCCAAGTATCCATCCACATCCCTGCAATCATATGAAAAGTAACGTTTGGTTCCAAAACAGTCATATCATTTTTTCTAATGCTCATCGTATGTTCGCCCCAATCAGGAGGATAGCCTAGACCAGTGGCATAGCCAAGACGGGAGTCTTTTTCAATTCCATATTTTTCCAACACTGACCAAAAAGCAACAGCAACATCATGAGCTGTTTTTCCTGGTTTAATTATTGAAATAGCATTTTCAACACCCTCATTTGTAATCTTCATTGTATCTGAAATTTTTGAGTCTGGTTTTCCGCAATAAACAGTTCTTGATAATGGACAATGATAACGATGTTTTACTCCAGCTAACTCAATAATCGTTCCTTCATTTTCATTAAATATATTATCTTTTGGGGTGAGATGCGAAGCAGAGGCAGAAATACCACTCGCTAATATGGGTGTTAATCCAGAATATTCTCCACCAATTTTTATTTCTTCATTACCAGCTATTAAGCTGTTCAAAATTTGTCCTGCAACGAAACTTTGTTTTACACCTGGTTTAATACTATCAAAGGCAGTTCTCATTCCAGCTTGAACAAGTTTGGCTCCCTCTTTCATGTATGCAACTTCTGTATCTGATTTTATCAATCGCACCCAATTTACTAAACAAGTGGCATCATGAAAATTAGCATTAGGGCAGGTGGAAGTTAATCGATAATGATTTTCTGCAGTGTAATAATATGCATCCATTTCAACGCCTATATTTTTTGAAGCCCAATTATTTTCATGTAAATAAGAAGATACAAAATCATAGGGATGTGTTGGCGGTGCTTGAATCAACTCTTCAGGATAAAAAATAATATTTTCATGATCTAAATATGTTGTTACTTTTGCACCATTAGAGTCTTGCTTTCTTCCAAACCAAATAGGTTGTTCTCTATCAAGAGAAATAATTACTCCTTGAGGAACATAAAATGACCAACCATCATATCCTGTTAAATAATTCATATTGGATGGATCTGTTAGGATGAGCACATCCATATTTTTTTGATCCATTTCTTTTTTAACTTTTGATAATCTTGATAAATATTCTTCTTTAGAAAAAATCATTATTAATTCTCTAATATGTAAAAAGAATAATGTCTAATAAGTTTAGCTATCTTTTATTTCGTACCCAAACTGAGAAGCTGACTCTAGTAAGATTTCCCAGATTGACAAAGCAAATCCTCTTGGGATTAAAAGTCTGAATTCTTTATTATAAATTCTAAAGAGTTTAACACTGACATGATGAATTGCAGAACTTGCTGAAGAATTTATGGGAAAATTATCTAAACGCAGATCAAGGGGTAAGTGTCTATTTAGCAAAACATCACTTTTTTCACCCTCAATAGTTATAGAGGTAAAAGCATGGGATAGTTCAAGAGATGTGCCTAAATTTTCTGGAACTTGAATTGTACTTCCTAGCAACCACCATTTTGAAGGCTCCATTCTCCATAAAGAATTATTTTTAAAATTTTCTCCTCGATTAAAATCAACTGGTTGAGCACCTAATTGATCAGCAAAAAGTTTTTCTAAATTTGAAATTTCATCAGGCCAAGCAGCAATTTGTTGTATTATAAGATTTCGGTTTTCAGAAAATATAATTTCAATATTCTCTTCAAAAGGATATTTTCCAATTTTATATTTTTCTATGATGGCTGAATTTCTATTAAGCATACATTCTTTTACCTTCTGGATCGATCATATGAGGTGAAACAACTTTGATTTCCATTTGTTTGTTTCTTACAGGATCAGCCCCTACTAATGTTATATCTTTCCACTTCGCAAGACCGCCTTTAACAAATCCAATACCAATCCAATGACCTAATTCTGGAGAGTGAGTAACAGATGTAATACGACCCACACCCTGCCCTTTAATATTATTTTTTTCACAAACAATTGTTCCTGCATTGAACGTTTCATTTTCATTAATAGGAAAAAAACCGACTAACACTTCTCTATCATCTGCGCTTAATACACCTCTTTTACGCATTGCACTTCCAATGTAGGATTTTTTTGTTGATGCCATTTTCCCTAACCCAGCATCATCAATCGTTACTCTTCCATCAAGCTCAGCGCCAGTTACATGTCCTTTTTCAACCCTTAAAGCTCCCAAAGCCTCAAGACCATACAAGCAACCATCATACTTTTGCGCACTTTCCCATAACATATCCATCATTCCATGCGCATAATCAGATTCAATATACATCTCGTAGGCTAACTCTCCTGAAAAACTTATTCTCACAACTCTACATGGTGTGCCATCTTTGAGTTTAGTTTGAAGTACGCCCATGAAAGGTAAATTATCGTTTGTAATTTCAGTTGGATCAAACACACATTCATTCAACACATCTCGCGATTTAGGACCAGCAATTGCTGCACCTGCCCATTGTTCAGAAACACTTGTTACATTCACTTTAAGATCTGTCCATCTTGTTTGCAGTAGTTCTTCTAACCACGACATCACTTTTGCTGCAGCTGCAGTTGAGGTTGTCATAAAATATTCATTTTCACCAAGTCTCCATGATGTACCATCATCCATCACAATACCATCATCGCGTAGCATGATTCCATAACGAGCTTTCCCAATTGGAAGTTTAGCAAATGGATTTGTGTAAATACGATTTACGAGTTCAGTTGCATCAGGTCCCTGAATTGCAATTTTACCAAGCGATGTTACGTCACATATTCCAACTGTTTTTCTCACAATGGTTGCTTCTCGAATATATGAGTCACTCAATGTTTCATTTTTTTTAGGATAGTACCATGGTCTTTGGTATAGACCGACTTCAATCATTTTTGCTCCATGATCAATATTCCATTGATGCATGGGTGTTACTCTTAAAGGTCTGAAATGTTTTCCAACATTCCTTCCTGTTAAAGCACCTATAGGGACAGGTGTATAAGGTGGTCGAAAGACTGTTGTTCCAACTTCAGGTATAGTTTTATCGAGTTGTTCGGCCATTAAAGATAATCCAATGATATTGCCCATTTTGCCCTGATCATTGGCCATACCTAAAGTGGTATATCTTTTTAAATGCTCCACGGAGACAAAACCCTCTCTGTGCGCTAGTCTAACATCCTCAGTAGTAACATCATGTTGAAAGTCGACAAAACTTTTGGAGGGAAATTTATTTGATTTAACTTCGAATAATGGCTCTATCGCATTTGACCAACCGCCTACAGGTGGAAAAGAAATTTCTTTTTTGTGGATACCAAAAGTATTCATTGCTTCATTCGCACCTGCAAAGCCCGACTCTACGCAATCCTTTTCATTCCAAATTCCTTTTGCTGATCCTACGACAGAAATATTTTCTTTAATTTCTCCTGGAATGAAACATTGGTTTTCGTTATTCCACACCGGTTTAATGCCACGGTGTGAAACAAGATTAACAATTGGGGACCAACCACCAGACATTAAAACTTGGTCACAAATAATTGTATTTTTATGTGATAGATCTGAGGTTTTGTAAACATCAATACCATCAATTTTTTTTCTACCATTAATACTAAACGGCAGAGTATTTAAATGAAGATCAATCTCTTGTGGTAAATCATGATTAACATTTTCTCTTGAATCTAAAATTGTAACTTTAGAACCTGCCTCATGCAACTCTATAGCTGTTTGATAGACAGAATCATTATTTGTTGAGATCACAATGTTATTTCCAGTTAAAACACCGTATCTGTTTAAATAATGTTTAGACGCGTTGACAGTCATTGCTCCAGGTAAATCATTGTTATTAAATGCAATATGTCTTTCAAGAGCGCCACTTGCCACAATGATATGTTTTGCTCTAATTGTCCAAAAACGTTGTCGAGGTAAATTACTATGTGGTGTTGAGAGATGATCAGTAACTCTTTCTAAAGCGCCTACTACAGTATTATCATAGATGCCAAATGCTGTTGTTCTGGACATCACCCTAATGCCACTATTTTTAAGTTGATCATTTAAAAGATGAGCATCAAAATCTTTTTGGGATAAACTATTTCCTCCTAATAATGAATCCTGCTCAATTAAAATAACATCTAATTTATTGTTGGCAATTTCTTGAGCGGCAGCAATACCTGCAGGACCGGACCCTATTACAAGTACATCACAAAAATCATTCGCATGTTCATAGCTATCTGGATCCGGTTCTCTAGACGCTTTACCCATGCCAGCTGCTTTTCGAATAATTTTTTCAAAAACCATCCAAATACCAGTACCTTTACCCCATTCAAATGGAGGTAGACCCATAAATGTTTTATAATAAAAACCTGCAGCAAAAAAACGGCTTAAATAATTATTAACACCACCAAAATCAAAATTAACACTCGGAAATGCATTTTGACCTGAAGCATTTAATCCAGAATACAGTTCTTGTGTAGTTGCACGCACATTGGGATCTCTTCTACTGCCAGAGCCAACAGTTACTAAAGCACCTGATTCTTCAACACCGCAAGACATTACTCCTCGTGGACGATGATATTTAAAACTTCTACCAACTATTCTAACATCATTTGCTAATAGCGCAGAGGCTAGTGAGTCACCTTCATATCCAAAATATTCTTTATTATCCCAAGTAAAGCCCAATACTTTGTCTCTATTAATTTTACCGTAGTGTTCTTTTCTTTGCGATGTCATGATTTGTTTTTTGTAATGTTTTCAATTTGTGGATGACATGCTTTTACACTTTTGATTTCATGCGTAATTGTAGATCTTTCTACCTCTAACCATAATCTACAACCATTTGTATGATGCCAAGTTTCTTTTTGCATACCTCTTATATTTTCACGAAAGAAAATTGCCTTCGTCCATTCTGATTCAGGTGCATCAAGTGCTGGATACTTAATAGAGGCATCACCACCATAAGTGAACTCACTATGATCTCTCTCCCCGCAATATGGACATTTAATTCTAATCATATCAACCGTGCAGCTTTGGATCTGGACCAGCACCACGCTCGTCAATATTAATGCCTTTTTCAAATCTCTCTAAATTATGATTTTGAACATGTTTATGAGGTTGTTCATTAGCTATTAAATCAGCAAAATACCAACCTGAGGCGGGACTTGCTTTAAAGCCTCCATAATTCCATCCAGCATTAAGATATAAATTTGATAATGGCGTTTTGCAGATGAAAAAAGAGCCATCCATAGACATATCCATCACCCCAGCCCAGTGACGTAAAAGACGTATTCTACCTAAACAAGGCATAATAGCCATAGCGGCCTCCGCAGAGTCCTGAACGATTGGAAGATTTCCTCTTTGGGCATATGACTTATACCAATCAAGATCTCCGCCAAATACCATGCTACCTTTGTCGGATTGAGAAATATAAAAATGCGCTCCTCCCACTCCGTATACTACTACATGATCTAATAAAGGCTTAATAGACTCGGTAACAAAAGCTTGAAGTTTATGAGACTCAATTGGTAAGTTACCAAGACCTGCCATTTGCCACAAAACAGATGTATGACCTGCAACTGCAAATCCTACTTTTTTAGCCTTAATGGTTCCTCTTGATGTATCCAGGCTTTCAATATTATTTTGGGATCTCTTAACACCTGTTACTTCACAATTTTGTAAAATATCAACTCCTAAGCTATCGGCAGCTCGAGCATAACCCCACACTGCTGAGTCATGTCTAGCGTTACCAGCTCTTCTTTGAACTGCAGCGCCCATTATTGGAAATCTTGCATCTTCATAGTTTAAATGAGGAATATTTTTTTTAAGAGTTCCTAAGTCCCATAATTCAGCATCCGTTCCATGCAAACGCATAATGTTGTATCTTCTTGCAGCTCCATCTCTTGCCCCTGGGCTGTGAAAAAGGGAGACATGCGCTCTTTGACTAAACATTACATTATAATTTAAGTCGTGACTTAAATTTTCCCATAGCTTTAATGAATGCTCGTAAAATTCATGATTACCTGGCATCATATAATTCGAACGAACTATTGTTGTGTTTCGTCCTGCATTTCCACCACCTATCCATCCTTTTTCAAGAACTGCTATATTTTTTTTATTATGATTTTTTGCTAAATAGTAAGCAGTGGCTAAGCCATGAAGGCCACCTCCCACTATGATGATATCATATTCTTTTTTTGGTTCAGGATCACGCCATTGTCTGTCCCAGCTTTTTTGGCCAGTAAAACCATTCTTAAATACATTCCATGCATTAAAACGTGTCATATTAAATCCTATATCTTCTAATATTTTGACCTAAATAAAAAGTTTCATATCCTGAAACAATTTAAAATATACATATATCTTTAGCCATTTAATCCTTATTGTAAATGCGCTATAAATAGACACATCACATTAGATTTAATAAAAGGAATATTATGACAACTACCGATTTATCTCTGGAAGAGATCTATAACTTAGCCCTAAAAACACTCAAATATAATGGTTGTGATGATCTTAACGCAGAAGCGGTTGCGCATACTGTCACAAATGCTGAAAGAGACGGAAGCGTATCTCACGGGCTTTTTAGAATCCCAGGATATATTGCTGCTTTAAAAAGTAAAAAAGTAAAAGGTAATGCAAGACCAACAAATAATTATTTAACTCAAAATGCAATAAGAGTGGAAGGTGATTATGGATTTGCACCAACTGCTATAGGAGTAGGTATTCCAGCTTTGGTAGAGGTTACAAAAAAACATGGCGTAGGTGTTTTAACTATTACTAATACACATCACTTTGCTGCTTTATGGCATGAGACTGAGGCTTTAGCAGAAAATGAATTAATTGGCATTGCATGTACTGCTTATAAACCAAGCGTTGCACCTGCTGGTGCAAAAAAACCATTATTTGGAACTAATCCAATTTCTTTTGCTTGGCCAAGAAAAAATAACACTCCTGTAGTATATGATATGGCAACTTCAACGATGGCAATGGGGGAAGTACAAGTTGCGGCGCGAGATGGTCATAAAGTGCCATTTGGTACTGGATTAAATAAAGATGGTGAAAAAACAGATAATCCATCTGAAATAGCTAATGGTGGGGTTTTACTAACTTTTGGTGACTATAAAGGTTCTGCCATTGCCATGATGATAGAATTATTAGCCGCTGGATTAGTTGGTGACTTATTTAGTTTTGAAGCAAAAGAAGCGGATAATAATGATGGTGGACCTGCACGAGGTGGTGAATTTATAATGGCACTCTCTCCAGAATTAATCGCAGGTAATAATTGGAATGATCATGCAGAAAAGTTTTTTGAACAAATGAAATCACTTGAAGGTGTAAGACTTCCTGGAGAGAGAAGACATCAAAATCGTTTAGACACAGGTTCAAGAAGTATTAATACAGAGTTAGTAAATAAAATTATTTCATTATCAGAATAATATTCTTAAAGATCAGGCCAGGTATCATTAAGCCTATACCCTTCAGGAAAAGGGTCATCTTTTGAAACATAAAGTTCTTGTTTACCTGTGATGAAAGCTGAGCCTTTAATTAAGGGTTTGATCATTTTTTTCCCATTACAGTTAATTTCTTCTTTTATTTTTGTTTCAAATGTAGATCCAATTATTGATCTAGAAATAAATGTTTCATTTATATCAATCTCTTTTTTTTCTCGCATCAGTGCAAGTCTAGCTGAGGTACCAGTCCCACACGGTGATCTATCCAATTTACCAGGTCTAATACTGACTGTATTCCATCCTTCTTTTTGATTTAAATCATTAATTTTGACAGGCTCGATAAATTGACAAAATGAAATATAATCTAACGATGGAAGTGTTGGATGAGAAAAACCAAATTCACTATTTGCAATTTTGATAATTTCCTTAGATATTGCAACAAATTTTTTTGCATTCTTCGGTTCAATTGTTAAGTTAAAATCTTTTGCATTACAAATTACAAATGTATCTCCACCAAATACAGTACTGACAATTATATCTCCAAAATGTTGTGTCTTAAGTTTAACATCTAATAAATCAACAAAGGATGGAAGATTTTCTATTTCTACCGATGTTACATGATTATTTTTTACTTCAGCTTTTATTGAAATTAAACCTCCCGGTGCTTCAAGAATAAATTCACTTAAAGGTTCGTTAGATTTAATTATATTTTTTTCTAATAAGACGGTCGCTACACAAATACTATTTGACCCACTCATTGGGGGATTGTCTTCTGGCTCCATAATGATGAACCCTGCAGATGCTTTATTATCTTTTGGAGGAACGATTAAATTACAATGTTTAAAAACCCCGCCTCTTGGCTCATTTAATAAAAAGTTTCTTAATTTTTTATTTTCAAATAAATACTGAGATTGTTTAAATATTGTCTCTCCCTCTAATTTGATATCTCCTGAAACAATAACATCTCCTATTTCACCGCAACAATGCGTATTATAAACTTCAATGATTGACATTAAATAATAACATCCTCTATTTTTTTTGAAAAATTTGTAATTTGATCATAGCCATTTTCAGTAATGATGAAACTATCACCAACTTGAGCACGAAATGTTTCTTCATTTGCAGACCCATCAACAGCAAAAACCATGCCTGGTTGTAATATAGTTGTATTTCCTGATACTAATTGCGGCTCTTCTAACATGCTAAAACCAGTGGCTCTTCCACATCTAAAAGTTGGATAGGGATAGCCTTCACTTTGAATTGCATCTGCGTATGCTGCATGCACATCTTCGGCTTTAACACCTGGCCCTAGAACACTTAATGCTGCTTTTTGTGATTGAACTGCTGTTTCATATGTTTTTATTTGAGACTTATCTCTAATTTCCTTAACCCAAAAAGTTCTATCAAAACCAAGTTTAAATTTATGAAAATTGGTCATCCCACAAAAACATAAAAAAACAGGATCTCCCTCTTTGATTAATTTTGTGGAAGCTCGGTGATGAGTTTTAGGCAAATCTCTTCCAGAAGCCATAATTTGTAAAAAATGAATCAAAGGAGACATATTGCTATCATCAAATTCGTTTTTAAGAATTTCTGCAGCCTTTCTTGTGCCTGCTTGTGATGTAGCTAATGCCACCTCATACTCAGGAACATTATCTCCAATTGCCTCTTTTCCAGCATTCATCATTGCTTCAGCAACTTTCCCAGCTGATTTAGCAATCTTAAGCTCTTCTTCAGTTTTAATCATTCTGATAGAGTCAAACGTTGGCGTAATGTTGCTGAGAAATTTTTCTTCAGTTAAGGATGATATATAATTTAAAACTAAAGTACTGATCTTAAATTTTTCTATTCCAATATTTAAATTTTTTTTTATGTATTTTGGTAAATGCTCTCTCCATTCATCACCAACACCATCATTCCATGTAATGATTTTGTCAACTGGACAATTTTTACTAACTAGATGGACGTCAATTAAGGGTGTGATCAATACAGAATCAGAGTCTTTAGGAACTAATAAAAGAGTTGGTCGCCCAAACGACATGTGTAAATAATCAAAATAACCTGCAAAATAATAAAGTGAGTCATCATCAGTAATTATGGCTATATCAATATTATTTTTTTGAAGAGACGTTCTTAAATTTTCAAGATTTTTTTTAAACATCTCGAATTTTCATTAAAAATTATTTTTGCAATTGCTGTTCCGCTAGTTCAACCCAATATGAAGAACCTTGTACAAGCAACTCATCATTGAAATCATAATCTGCAGAATGTAGGGGTCTTCCATGTGAACCTTTAACTCCATTGCCCATTAAGACGAAACAACCAGGAGTGTTTTCTGACATAATAGAAAAATCTTCTGAGAATGGTCTTGGATCAATATCACCATCACATTTATCAGGTCCTAACAATGTAATTGCAGCTTTAGTGGCCGCGTCTGCTTGTTTAGGCTGATTAAAAGTCATCGGACAAGTTGTTTCATATTTTACTTCATAGGAAATTCCATAAGACTCACAAATACCTTTTACAAGTTGGCGCATATTTTGCTCAATCATGGTGTTGGTGTTCTGAGAAAACGCCCTTGCATCTCCTTTAATTAATCCATTCCCAGGCAATACATTTTTTTTTCCATCTGTGATAAATTCTGTAACAGAGACTACCCCTGCTTCTACAGGATTAAGTTTTCGTGAAACTATTGTCTGTAAGGCAACTATAATCTGACTACCAATTGTAATAGTATCTTTTGTCATATGTGGTAAAGCTGCGTGCCCTCCCTTCCCACTAATAGAAATTTCAAATAGATTTTCACTAGTTGTAATGCCACCTTTTCTTGTTCCAAATGTCCCAATTTCCATACCAGGTATATTATGCATACCATACACCTCATCAATTGAGAATTTGGTGTATAATCCTTCTTCAATCATTGTCTTTGCACCAAAGCAATTTTCTTCATCAGGTTGAAAAATAAAATACACAGTCCCATCAAAATTACCATGTTCCGCTAAATATTTTGCGGCTCCAAGTAACATGGTGGTGTGCCCATCATGACCACAAGCATGCATTCTGTTTTCAATTTTAGATTTATACGAAAAATTATTTATCTCATTTATAGGAAGAGCATCCATATCAGCTCTTATACCTATACTTTTATTGCTATTTCCTTTTTTTAATACGCCAACGACACCAGTTTTAGCGATACCTTGATGAACCTCTATTCCAAATTCTCTCATTAAGTTAGCTACTTTGTTTGAGGCATATTCCTCTTCAAAACTTATTTGTGGATTCATGTGTAAATCATGCCTCCATCCAGTTAATTGATTATGTAGTGCTTTAGTTTTCATTGTCTAAAAAGAATTAAACTCTTTAATTTTTTCATCAAGTGAAATCATATCTTTGTAGTGCTTATCCCAAAAAGATTGATTTCTTCTGTTTTCAAATTCTTCCAAACTAATACCTTGTTGTTCTACCCATGTATAATAACCCAAATTAAATATTCTCTCTTTGTCAATTTGACTCAATTCTTGAGTGTGGTCAACAGTAATTGCTTCAAAATTTTTTGCAAAAATTTCTGCACACGTTATTTGATCGTATATTTTGCTAAAATGTTTTTTTGTTTTTGCTAATTCAGTTTCGTATAAATCAGCGCCGTCAGTAGCCACAGTTATAATGGCGTCATCTTTTGTTAACTTCATTTTTTTAGCTAATTTGATTGAAGCGATAATATTTGCTATTGAAGAAAAACCGAATTCAGGAAGTCTGTCGACAAATTCACCATCAAA
Source organism: uncultured Alphaproteobacteria bacterium (assembly GCA_902589095.1). Lineage (GTDB taxonomy): Bacteria > Pseudomonadota > Alphaproteobacteria > HIMB59 > CACPNW01. Next base: position 22,983 of record CACIRR010000005.1, read on the forward strand.
TCCTTTTCTTTTTTTCAAATAATTTTTACCCTCACTAGTATTGAACAATAAATTGAGATTATTTGTAGCTTCATCTGATACTCCAACAACATAATCTGAATTCATAACATTATGTATCAAAGGAACATGTTTATCGCCTATTCCCTGGATATTATGTTCACCATATCCATTATAAAGAAGAGTTGGACATTCAACCGCCTCAACAACTGCAATTTTGGCATTAAGACTTTCCTTTAAATAATCACCTGCCGCAAGAGTGCCACTTGATCCTGAGGCAGAAACGTAAAGTCTTGCAGTTAAATTAGAGTCACCTTTAACTTTAAGAAAAGATTTTTCAAATGAAGACCCAGTAATTGATCTGTGTATTGCATAATTATAATATTCATTAAATTGATTAATAATATCGTTGTTTTTATCTTTTTCTAACTCATTACATGCATCGTATATTTCTTTCACATTACTTTCAGTGCCTTTAGTTTTGATGATATCCTTTTTATCTTCAACCCATTTTTCCAACCAATTAAATCTCTCCTTGCTCATGCCTTCTGGTAAAATAGCTACACTTTTTAATCCTAATATTTTCGAAATTGCTACTCCACCACGGCAATAATTTCCAGTTGAAGGCCAAACTGCTTTATGCTTGGAATAGTCAAATGTGCCATTTAGTATCCTTGGAAGTAGGCATCCGTATGCTGCTAAAACTTTATGAGCAGTAATAAGCGGAAAGTAACGTCCTAGATTAACAATAATTTTAGCTTCAATACCAGTAAACTCATCTGGCAACACTATATGTTCTGGAACGTCTAAAAAGTTAGTATGATCACTTTTATTAAACCAATGAACTCTAAATAAATTCGCCGGATCCATAGCGTCTTTATCAGTCTTAAAAACTTTATTCTTAATGTCTGTGTCAATTAAATGTGGGTTTTGTAATTCACTGATAGTTGGAAGTAGAATACCCTTCTGTTTAAAATAATTAGCTGTTTTTTCTATTACTAATGAATTCATATCCTGATAACTAGATACGCCCTACACCTAATCTACATTCTTGCCTAGTTTTTTATTTAGAGCAATTTCATAAGCATAACGGGCAATTGCTGTATCTTGAACTCCAGTACCAGTTAAGTCAGCCACCGTAATATCATCATTATTTTTTCTACCAAGCTCTGGATTGATAATAATTTTTCCCAGATCATTATAAATCTTATCATTTGGAATTAATTTTTTTTTAAGTGCATGATTTAATTCACCCAAAATCATTGTCTGATTCTGATTATCAGGAACATAAACATCACACTTTTGAATTATATTTGGATCTAACTCATTCTTTTGTTCTGCATCAGATCCCATTGCAGTAATATGAATACCTTTGGGTAATGAAGAATATTCAATAAGAGGTTTTTTACTTGGAGTTGTTGTAATTAATATATCAACTTCTTTTACTAAATCTTCAGTATTGTCATGAACATTAAATTTAAAATTATATTTTTTACTTACATTGTCAATATATGCATGAGCTTTACTTTTATCTCTTGCCCATACATTTACATTTTTTATATCTCTAACAAGAGTAAGAGACTCAAGTTGCAACTCAGCCTGAATTCCTGCTCCAATAATTGCTACTGATGATGAAGTAGGTTTTGATAAATATTTTGAGGCTATTGCACCTGCTATAGCCGTCCTGACATCAGTTAAATAGCCTTTATCTAATAATACAGATTTGATAACTCCTGTTTTTGAGTCCAAAAGTATCATCAGTCCATTACTCGATGGTAATCCAAGTTTAGAATTATTAAAGAAACCTGAAGCAACTTTAACAGCAAAACTATCTAAACCTTCTATGTAAGCCGCCTTTACATCTGACTCCCCGTGATATTTTTCAATATCAACCCTCAGAATTGGAGGCATAACTGTTTTACCTAAAGATAAACTCTTAAAAGCATCTTCAATTATGGGAATAAGATCTTCATTAAACTTAACACAATTTTTTATTTCTGTTGAATCGAGTATTAATGTCATGAAATTATTTTATTAAATAGTTTAGCATCAATATTGCCACCACATATTAGGGAAATGATATTTTTTCCTAATTTTTTCGACATATTATCTTTGACCACCATTACTCCAGTTGCAGCAGCTCCTTCAGTCACGAGTTTATGTTCAACAAAATTAAATTTTATACCTTCAGCAATTTTATCTTCATTGACTAAAACAAAATCGTCAATGGTTTCCTGAGCAATTTTAAATGTATATTTATTATCAAGCCCTATACTTCCCCCTAAACAATCAGCAAGAGTCTCAAGTTCTTCCACATCTGTTGGTTTCCCTTTTTTTAAACTTTCATACATCGATGGTCCTTTTTCCATAGATACTGCTATTATTTGTACTGATGGTTTTTGTAATTTTATCGCAAGTGCTATACCACCAATAAGACCTCCACCCGAGGTTGGAATGATAACAGTATCAACATCAGGAAAATCCTCAAGCATTTCTAATCCAACGGTGCCTTGCCCAGCAATAACTTCTTCATCATCAAACGGGTGAACAAGAGTTATATTTTTTTCTTTTGCCAGTTTTTTTGCATGCAAGTCAGCTTCATCGCTATTATTTCCAATTATTTCAACTTTTGCACCCAAGGCTTCAATTGCTTCTTTTCTATACTGGGGTACCATGGAAGACATAAAGATTGTCGATTTGATACCCAATACTCTTGCTGCATGCGCAACTCCTTTACCATGATTGCCTGTCGATACAGCTATCACCCCTTTTTGCTTTTGTTCATTATCTAATGATAATAATTTATTAGTAGCTCCACGCAACTTAAAGGAATTAGTAATTTGAAGGGACTCTAGTTTTAATTTTACAATTCTATTTTGAGATAAACGATTAGATAATATTAAAGGTGTCCTATTAATATAAGGTGCTATACTCGTATGAGCTTTCTTAATTTTATCTAAACTAATCAAACCGATTTATTTCTAGTTGTTGTAAAAAATTGCATATTTTAACTTTCAAATAATTTTCCATAACCCTTGATTTTCGTATCAATGCCAATAGATCTTAAACAGTCCCAAATAATAGCCTGATTGCTTGAGATGATTGTCGTATCTTGGAACTTCTCAATTTTATCTAACACATCTACAATTTTTAGAGCCGTACAGGAAACAAACAAACCGTCGACATTGGCTAAATCTATCTTTGCTATTTCTTTTTGAAGGCTCTCAAGACTTACTTGAGCTATGTCAGAGTCATATTCCAAATTAAATGAGCTAAACGAATCAATAGTTAAATTGTTTTCATTTAAATAATTAAAGACCGTTACATTCACATCTTTTGGATACGGCGTTAGAACCGCAATTTTTTTTATACCTAAATGTTTAAAAGCCTTTATAGCAGCTGTTATTGGTGTTGTGACCTTTGCATTTGGTTTTGAATTGTTTACCTCTTCCTTAATTTTCTCCGCACCAATAGCAATCGTTCCAGAGGTACAACCATAGGCAATAATATCTACATCTTCAGAAGGTAAAATTTGTGCTGACACATCACTAATATGAAGAGCCATTTTTAAATAATTTTCTTGATTTAAAGGATTTTCAAAAGGAATACGATTTACAAATATATCTACCGGAAGTTGATGACAAATATTTCTATAATCTTGCTCAATCGTAAAATCTGTAGATAAAGCAATGAGACCAATTCTGGGATTAATTGTTTTAATGATATCAGGTCTTAAATCATTTTGAAAAAAGGTGGTCATGATTGATTGGGAAAATAGTCTTCACATCCGCCTTCTCTATAGACATCTGTTGTAGCACAGTGAAGACTTCCACCAAAAGCATAGGCATCTCTAAAAGGGACTGGGATAACATCCATGCCAAATCCTTCCATTTGCTTAATCATTTTTTCTTCTGAAGCTTCTACGCATATTGTGGTTGGATTTAAAATTAATACATTCATAGATAGCCAAATAGAAGAATAGCACATCGGTGGTGGAGCATTATGTACTGAAGGAGCAGCTTCGTGAATTTCCCATTTGTTATCATCAAAAATTTTTCTTTGTTCATTAGAAATTTTTCTATTGGGATTAATAATAATTACTCCTGGTTTGATAGGGGTGAAACAAGCATCGATGTGAGTAGGAATTAAATCACCTGGAAGGTTGATTTGGTGTACGCGGTGATTTGGAAAATGTCTGCGTAACCAATCTAACCCTTTTAAATTTGATGTAAAATTATTGTGGTAAAATAAATCTTTTCCAAAACGCAACACTTCTGCTGCATCAAAAAGAGGTTCTTGTTCGGTCAAAATCATATCACCATCTTCAATCTTTTTGTATCTTTCTTCCTCAGTTATGCCCTCCGGTAAATAATTTGATTTATAAGTTGATGCTGTTAAACGAGGTTTTGGTGATGACTCCCAACGCATATTTGGATCATCATTATAATATTGTTCAAGAAGCGGTCTGTATGCAAGATATTCAAACCATCTACAGCGATAAGACATTGGTGCCTCCAGCATTTCATTCCCTACCGTTAAGATAACATCTCGAGGTGGCATCGATCCAAATTGACCATCATTTATCCAATCAGGTGTAGCAATTGCTTTTGTAAAATCTATTGGAGTTGGTCTATCTACTCTGACTCCATTTGATTCTAAAATTTTTATAAAATTATTTAATTGAATATTTGCTTTATCAATCGACTCTTGACTTCTCGGTCCGTGTGAACCTACCATGCCGCTATCTTTGCTTATTTTAGGTTCTAATGCCGGTTCCATTGGAGGGACATTTGAATTTTCAACAGTACCTACAATGACATGTTTAAGTGGATCCCATTCATTCCAAGAGTTAACTATTGTCATATGTGCCTCTATAAATTAAAAGTTAAAAGAATAATCTAGTAAATCTATAAATAAGAGGAAGTAAATATGGAACTTAAAAATAATACACTTTTCAAAGAAAATTGTCTAATCGGTGGTAAATGGATTGAAAGCAATTCTGGTGAAAAAATTGATGTAGACAATCCCGCAAATGGTGAAATTATTGGCAAAGTTCCTAAATGCTCAACATCTGAAACTACTAAGGCAATTGATGAGGCTCAAAAAGCTTTTCCTGCATGGAGAGATAAAACTGCAAAGGAAAGATCTATAATATTACAAAAATGGGCAAGATTAATTGAAGACAATGTTGATGATTTAGCAAAAATTATGACGGTCGAGCAAGGAAAACCTTTGGCTGAAGCAAAAGGTGAAATTTTAATGGGAGTGACATATATTGATTTTTACGCAGAAGAGGGAAAAAGAGTTTACGGTGATATCATTCCCGATCCAATGCCTGATAGAAGAATAGTTGTTATTAAACAACCTGTTGGTGTTGTTGGAGCAATTACTCCTTGGAACTTCCCTAGTACAATGATTACCAGAAAATGCGCTCCTGCACTTGCAGTAGGTTGTACTGTTGTAATAAAACCTGCTAGTCAAACTCCTTATTCTGCACTTGCTCTTGGAGTTTTGGCAAAAGAGGCCGGCTTTCCTGATGGTGTTATAAATATTATTACAGGATCAGCAGGTGCTATTGGTAAAGAATTAACAGAAAACCCCATCGTAAGAAAAATATCATTTACAGGCTCTACGGAGGTTGGAAAAATTCTTTTACAACAAAGTGCTTCTACAGTGAAAAAAGTATCAATGGAATTGGGGGGTCATGCACCATTTGTAGTATTTGATGATGCAAACATTGAAGAAGCAGTTACAGGAGCTATGCAAAGTAAGTTTAGAAATTCAGGTCAGACCTGTATCTGTGCCAACAGAATTTTTGTTCATGAAAAAGTTTATGATGATTTTCTAAATAAATTTATTCAGGAAGTTAATAAAATCAAAGTTGGAAATGGTTTGGATGAAGGTATTGTCTCAGGACCACTCATTGATCAACCATCTCTTATTAAAGTACATGATCAAGTAAAGGATGCAGTTAATCAAGGAGCAAAAATTGCGGTGGGGGGAGATGTGCATCCACTAGGAGGTAATTTTTATCAACCAACAATTCTCTCAGATGTTACCACAAAAGCAAAAATTACATACGAAGAAACTTTTGGTCCTGTTGCTCCTTTGTACAAGTTTAAATCAGATGAAGAAGTAATTAAGCTTGCGAATGACACGCCTTATGGTCTAGCTTCATATTTTTACTCAAGAGATATAGGTAGAATATGGAGAGTAGCAGAAGCGCTTGAATATGGAATGGTTGGCGTCAATACAGGATTAACAACTAAAGCAGAAATACCCTTTGGGGGAGTTAAAGAATCAGGTCTAGGAAGAGAAGGTTCTCGCTATGGTCTTGATGATTATTTAAATATAAAATATATTTCAATGGCCGGTATTTAAGAGAGCCAAGCAGCTCCTCTTACTCCACCAGAATCACCGTGAATATTTTTTACAACTTTTGTGTGAAAAGTATCACTAAAAATATATTTTTTTAGTACAGTATTTATATTTTCATAAATGTATGAGATATTTGACATCCCTCCACCTAAGACAATTATATCTGGATCTAGTATATTACAAACGAGGGACAATCCTCTTGCAAGATGATCAACATAATTATCTAAAGCCTCTATTGCCCTCTTCTCATTATTCTCAAACTCTTGCAAAATTGCATGAGAGTCATATTTTGTATTATGTTTTAAATTAAAACAATTTGCAAACCCAGGACCAGATACGTACGTTTCCATACACCCACTTTTTTGACAATAACACTGGCTTACAAATTTTTTTTCCTCATCAGATCTATTAGGTAATCCTATATGACCCCATTCTCCGGCTATATTATTTCTTCCTGTTAATACTTTTTGATTAATAGATATACCTCCTCCCGTACCCGTTCCAATTATAACACCGAATACAACAGGATGACCTTTGCCAGCCCCATCTACTGCTTCTGATAATGCAAAACAGTTTGCATCATTTTCTAGATTAATTTTTCGATCAAGTTCTTTTTCTAAATCTTTCCTAAAAGGTTTGCCATTCAACCATATTGAATTAGCATTCTTTACTAAGGCTGAGTCAGCAGACACTGCTCCAGGCATTCCAATTCCAACAGATGTTGAATTACCAAAATCACTTTCAAACTTTTTAACTATAGATATTATACCTTGAATAGTTCCATCATAGTTTTTTTCAGTTTTGATTCTTGTTCTTGAGAGTTCTTTACCAACATCATCAATTAAAATACCTTCGGTCTTCGTCCCACCGAGATCGATACCTATTTTCATCTAAAATTATTTTATAATTTTATTAAGAGTTGGTATTAACAGAACAGCTAGTGCTATTTTAAATATCTCACTAGGAATAAATGGTAACAATCCTGCTTGTATCGCTTTAGTGTATCCAATAATTGAACCTAAATATAAAACACCACAAACAAATATTATGATTGAACCAATCATGATACTTATAAAAGACTTTATATAGGATGTGCTGTATCCCATATTAGCAAAGTAACTTATGGCTGCAGCAGCTATTGTCATTCCAAACAAATATCCTGCTGTTGGACCAGTTAAATAGATAATACCCCCTCCAGCAGCAAATACTGGTAAGCCTAATGCCCCTTCAATTAAATAAGCGACTAATGTGATAAAAGATAAACGAACACCGTAAGTAGATCCAATTAAAAATACCACGAACGTTTGCATTGTCATAGGAACAGGCCAAAATGGTACTTGGACTTTAGCTGATATTGTTAGCAAAAAGGTTCCAAAAAGAATAAGCAATACGTTGATTATATTTTGATTAATTCCTTGAAAAATTTTTAAGTCATTAATGAGAATTCTACTATTGTTCATATACTTTCCTTTATTTATTACCCTTTAAACTATTTTATATTTTGCTTCAAGTTTATCCCAAAATACTTGTTCAAGTTTAACATTATTTAATTGATTGATTTGTTTTATACCAGTTGGTGAGGTAACATTAATTTCTGTAAGAAAATCACCTATGATATCAATACCCACAAAAAAAAGATCAAGTTTTTTTAATTCAGGGCCAACAGCTTCTATTATTTGCTGATCACGAAAAACTAAATCTGTTTTTTCTGCTATTCCCCCAGCGTGAAAGTTAGCTTTTATACTTCCTTTTGTTGGTATTCTTGCAACAGAACCAGCATATTCTCCATCAAAGAAAATTATTCTTCGATCCCCGTCCTTAATTTCGGGAATATATTTTTGTGCTATTATAGGCATATCTAAATATTCACTTGCTGTTTCGATACCTATAAGACTACCCTTATTACTTCTATTTATACCTTCTCCACCATTGCCATATAGTGGCTTTGTAATGACATCTTTGTGGATATTTAAAAAATTTTCGATATCTTTTATATTTTGTGAAATAAGAGTTGGAGGCATAAATTCTTTAAATTTAAAAGGGAGAATTTTTTCGGTACAATTACGCACGGAGGTTGGATTATTAATAACAATAGTAGTATCTGAAAGACAATCTAATAAGTAAGTAGATGTTATATAATGCATATTAAATGGAGGATCTTGTCTTAAAAAAATAAATTTAAATTCTTCCAAATTCATTTCAATCTTTTCCGATAAAAATTTAAAATAGTTTTTATCTTGTTCATAGAACTCTATATAAAATCCTCTAGCCTTAACTACTCCATTATCAATGTATAAATCATTTGGATGGTAATAAAATATTTCATAATTCCTTTTTTGGCCTTCAAGCCCGATCATAAAGGATGAGTCAAAAGCATAATCAATTGTCATTATATCATCCATCTGAATTGCAATTTTGTTGTTCATTAAAAAATCATTTCTTCATAAATAGGCATTACTGACTTATCCCAATTTAATTCATATTTATTTATTAAACAATCAGCTGGTGAACATCCATTTTCGAGATTTTTCTCTAGGTCTTTCATATGAATACTTTCATCGAACTCACCATTTTTAGATAATCGGTTTCTTTTTTTTAGACCTTTTTTGGATAGTTCAAAAAAATCTTGAGCAAATGAGATTAATTTTTTTTCTTTAAATATAGTTTGCAATCCTTCTTGAGGTACTGTTTTATTCAAATATTCTCTATCCTCCTGCGTCCAACTTTCTGTTATTTCTTTTACATTGTCCATAATTTCATCATCATACAAAATTCCTATCCAAAATGCAGGCTGTGAACAGATCAAATCCCAACTACAAGCATCCATCGAACGTATTTCTATATATTGTTTCAATCGAACTTGTGGAAATAAAGTTGTTAAGTGATCTTCCCAATCTTTAAGGAGAATTGCATCATCTTGATTATTAGAATTTTCATCTAAATACTCTTTGAAAGTATATTTAGTCATATCGATATAATTATGATTTCTATTTATAAAATACATTGGCACACTTAAGGCGTAATCAGTATATTTTTCAAAACAAAATCCTTGTTCAAAAACAAAAGGAAGTAATCCTGTTCTATCAGGGTCTGTATGATGCCAAAAATGCGAACGCAAACTTTTATATTTCGAGATTTTGCCTTGATCAAAGGGAGAATTAGCAAACATTGCTGTGGCAATAGACTCAAGATTAAACATTAATCTTAATTTTTCAATCATATCTACTTCTGAAGAATAATCTATATTGACTTGATTAGTGCAAGTACGCTTCATCATATGATGACCTAAAGTTCCAACTTTAGTCATATATTTTTTCATGATCCCATAGCGCTGTTTTGGCATCCAAGGAATATCATCTAGACTAAGATTAGGCTCAACACCCATTCCTAACAAAATAAAGTTAAGTTCATTGCCAATCTTTGTTAATTCTTTAAGATGATTGGTTGTTTCCTCACATGTTTCATGAATAGTATCTAAAGGAGCTCCTGATAGTTCAATTTGTCCACCCGGCTCTAAAGTAATAGCCTCCTTACCTCTTTTTAGAGCAATGATTGTTTGTTTATTATCATCATACAAAGGTATCCAACCAATAGTTGTTAGTTTTTCTAGAATTTCTTTAATACCTTTGTGCTCGTCATAGGAAAGTGGCTTTAAAGTATTTTTATTTAAGATAAATTTTTCATGCTCCACACCAATTTTTAAATTGGTTTTAGATTTTATTCCTCTAAAAAAATATTCAGTTAGATCATCTTTTTTAATCATATGTATTTATATCATTAATTTTTGAAAAAGTATTTGGTGCGGCTGAGAAGACTTGAACTTCCACAGGATAAATCCCACAGCGACCTCAACGCTGCGCGTATACCAATTCCGCCACAGCCGCATATTTACTAGCATTAAATAACAGATAAGTTAATAATAGCAATAAGGTTAAATTCATGAATATAGAAATTAAAAAACAGTATGATCTAGTAGACTATGAGGCTTCTGTAAAATTTATGCAACTCAGAGTTAACGGAATTTCTAAAAATTTGCAAAAAGAATTAATTTGGTTTTTAAATCATGATCATATTTATACAAAAGGTACAAGTGCTAATGAAAATGAAATATTAAAAAAGAATGAAATTAAAATAGTAAAAACTAACCGAGGAGGCAAGACCACATATCATGGGCCAGGTCAAAGAATTGTGTATTTCATGATAGATCTTAATCGTAAAAAAAAAGATATTCGAAAGTTTATTACAATAATTGAACAATCACTCATTGATTTTTTAAAAAACTACAAAATAAATGCCACAACTTTTAGAGATCGGGTTGGTATTTGGGTTACAGGTAAGGATGGACAAACATTTGATAAAGAAGAAAAAATTGGCGCCATAGGTCTAAGGTTGCAAAAATGGATAACGTACCACGGATTAAGTTTTAACATAAAACCAGATATGACTAATTATGAATATATAAATGCATGCGGCCTTGAAAACTATAAAAATACTTCCTTATTTGAGTTAGGTATTAACTTGGATGAAGAATGTTTTGATAATGAATATTCAAAAATTTTTTTGAAAAATTTACAAAAACTTAAATAGTTATTCTTTAAAGCTAATCTGCTTTTGTTTCATATAATTTGTAAAATCTTTTGGCAAATTTGATTTAAAATTAAATTGATTACCCTCAATTTTAAATTCTAATTTATGAGCATTTAATTTTAGATTTTCATTTTTATTTGTTTGATTTAAATTATATTTACTATCACCAACAATTGGGGAACCAAGATTTTTAGCCACAATTCTTAGTTGATGTTTTTTTCCAGTTTTTGGTTCAAATTGTATCAGTGACGTTCTTTGTTTATTTGATAATATCTTGTAAAAAGTTTTTGTTTGACTCTTATCTTTCTTCTCATTATGCAATAGCAAATCAACATAAGATTCATTCATCTTTGGTTTTCCATCACATAATGCCAAATAAGTTTTTTTTATAAGTTGCAATTTAAAAAGCTTACCAAATATCTTTGCATACTTAATATTTTTTGCAATAATTAATAAACCTGAGGTCTCTTTATCCAATCTATGAACTAAATTATAGTTTGTTGAAATAGTTTTAATAATAGCATCTATTGAAATAGTAATATTAGTGCCACCCTGAGTTGATATTCCACACCACTTGTTAATAACTATAAAATTATCATTTTCAAAAACAATAGAGTCTTTTAAATTCTTGATTTGAGTTTTGTTTACTTTTTTAAAATTCCTTTGTGGTTCATGGGTTGCATAAACTTCTTCAGAATAATTTTTTATTATGATTAAATCATTTTCATTAACTAAGTATTTTGATTTTACGCTTAAACCATTAATTAAAATATTTTTTTTTCTTAAGTTTTTCTCAATAAAACTCTGAGACAAATTAGAAAATAATCTTTTTAAATATTTATCTAGTCTTTGATCTTCAAAACCTTTAGCAATTTTAATTTTTTTAATCAATTAATTAATTTGTTAATATTTAAACCAAGAAAAGTAAATAATAAGCATAAGGACAATGATAAAAACATATAAGAAAATGCCTGTAAAAATTTTTTACTTAATAGTAAATCTACGCTTTCAAAAGAGAAAGTTGAAAAAGTTGTAAAAGACCCTAATACACCAATGATTAAAAAATATTTTATAGCATCTGAAGAAAAATTTTTAGTTTCCATAAATGATATTAGTAATCCAATGAGAAATGATCCTAATATGTTAACAAAAAGTGTGCTTAAAAATATATAATTTGTAAAAATATAAGATTTAAACATTAAATAAGCTAAATATCTTAATGAAGCGCCAAGAGATCCACCTATGGCGACTAAAAAAATATTAACCAATGTTAGTTCTGAGGAAGCTGGTCTTCTTCAGTTGTTTTCTTTTCAATAACAGGCCCTGAGTCTAAACCCTTAGCATTCTCATCTCTATCGACGAATTCAATTACAGCTGTTGGGGCATTATCTCCATACCTATTCCCTAACTTCACAATTCGTGTGTAGCCACCGTTACGATCTTTATATCGATCAGCTAATGTATCAAAAAGTTTTTTTGACATTTTTTCATCCTGAAGAATTGATATAGATTTTTTTCTTGCAGCTAAATCACCTTTTTTACCTAAAGTAACTAACTTCTCCACAAAAGGTCTTAATTCTTTTGCTTTTGGTAAAGTAGTTGTGATTTGCTCATGCTTAATCAATGAATTTGATAAATTCATTAAAAGAGCTTTTCTATGAGAAGAGGTTCGGTTCAGTTTTCTGTGCTTAATATTGTGTTTCATAAAAATTATTTATTGAAAGGATCCTCATATTTTTTTGCAAGATCATCAATGTTTTCAGGAGGCCAATCAGGAACTGACATACCTAAGTTTAGCTCCATTTGTTGCAACACTTCTTTAATTTCATTTAGAGATTTTCTTCCAAAATTTGGTGTTCTTAGCATTTCAGACTCAGACTTTTGAACTAAGTCACCAATATAAATGATATTATCATTTTTAAGACAATTTGCGGATCTTACAGATAATTCCAGTTCTTCAACTTTTTTAAGAAGATTTGAATTAAATGATAGTTTTTCAGCAGCTGATTGATCTTGTTGAATTTCAGGCTCATCAAAATTAATGAAAGGCTGTAATTGATCTTGTAAAATTCTTGATGCTAGAGCTATTGCATCGTCAGGTGTAATAACACCGTTAGTTTCAACCTCAAAAATTAATTTATCATAATCTGTGACCTGACCTACTCTACTGTTCTCAACTTTATATGAAGCTCTAATCACAGGACTAAACATAGCATCGAGTTTGATTTCACCTATTACTTTATCTTCGTCTTCAGCTACTTCAGCTGAAACGTAGCCTTTTCCTGTTTCTATGTTTGCTTCTATCTCAATATCCGCATTTGAATCGAGAGTCATTATTAATTGATCAGGATTCATAATCTCAGTCTCAGAGTCAGTTTCAAAGTTTCCAGCTCTGATCTCCCCAGATCCAGATGATTTTATGTACATTTTTTTTAAACCAGGTGAATGAACTTTAACTGCAACTGATTTGAGATTTAGCAATATATCAGTTAAATCTTCTTTAACACCAGGTATGGTTGAGAACTCATGAACAACACCTTTAATTTTTACAGAAGTTATAGCAGCTCCTTGAAGGGAAGATAACAAAACTCTTCTTATTGCGTTACCTAAAGTTAATCCAAAACCTCTTTCTAAGGGTTCTGCTATTAATGTACCTTTTTTGTTGCTATCGTTATTAACGTTAACATCCATTTTGCTTGGCTTAATTAATTCCATCCAATTTTTTTGTAGCACTATAATCTCCTTATAATTTAAACTCTTCTTCTTTTCCTTGGTCTACAACCGTTATGCGGAATCGGTGTAACATCTTTTATTGAAGTTATTATGTAACCAATTGCCTGAAGAGATCTAAGAGCAGACTCTCTGCCAGATCCAGGACCTGAAACTTCAACTTTTAAAGATTTAAGACCATATTCTTTAGCTTTATTACCTACATCTTCAGCAGCTATTTGCGCGGCATACGGAGTAGACTTTCTCGAACCTTTAAATCCTTTATGACCCGCAGAAGACCATGCAAGAGCATTGCCATTTTCATCGGTGATTGTAATTATTGTATTATTGAAAGAGGATACAACATGAGCAATACCAGACGATACCTTTTTTTTAATTTTAGATTTTGTTTTTTTCTTATCAGCCATATTATCCCTTAGTCACTTTTTTCTTACCTGCTATTGCAACAGCTTTTCCTTTTCTTGTTCTTGCATTAGTATGCGTTCTTTGACCACGAACAGGTAGTTTTTTTCTATGTCTTAATCCTCTGTAACAGCCTAAGTCATTTAATCTTTTAATATCCATCGATACTTTTCTTCTCAAATCACCTTCAACAATATGTTTTTGATCTATTATCTCTCTAATTTTATTCAGTTCATCGTCGTTTAATTCATTAACTCTTTTAGATTTATCAATAGATGCTTGATCGCAAAGTTCAGTTGCTATTTTTGGTCCAATTCCATATATATAAGTTAGTGCAATATAGATCTTTTTTGCAGTTGGTATATTTACGCCTGAAATCCTTGCCATATTATAAATTGTCCGTTAAAAAAATGAATGAGGGTGCATACATTAATATCAACATGAAAGTCAAGCTCTGATATAGGAATTTTGGCTTAAAATTAAGCATTTTTAAGTCTATTTTCAATTTCAGACTGAATTTTTGATATTTCCTGCATTGCATTTATTTCAAAAAACTTACCTTCAAAATTATCTCTAAAGAACCCAGCTAAAGGCTGTGTTTCAGCAAAATATTTTTCTAAGCGTGTTTTGATTACTTCTAGGTTATCATCTGATCTATTTTCAATTTTAGATCTTTGAATAATCCGATTTTTTATAGTTTCTGTATCTGCTTTAAAATCTATAATATGATCAAGATCAATTTTGTTCTTTTGTAAAAAATCAATCAAAAAGTTGCTTTGGGATTTATTGCGAGGATACCCATCTAAAATAAAACCATTTTTACAATCGCTACTTAATAACTTTTCAGCAACTATAGGGTTTAAGATAGAGTCAGGCACCAGATTTCCACTCGACATAATTTTAGAAAGCTCATTTGCTAACTCATCTTTATCGTTAAGCTTTAATCTTAAAATATCACCTGTAGATAAATGAGGAACATTTATTTTTTTTGCTAATAAAGATGCTTGCGTGCCTTTTCCCGAGCCCGGAGGTCCGAATAAAATTAACTTCATTAACTATCTTCTGCCTTTAAGTTTAGTTTTCTTTAACAGCCCTTCATATTGATGTTGAAACAAATGAGATTGCACTTGATTAATGAAATCAATCATGACAACCACAACAATCAATAAACTTGTTCCTCCTAAATAAAATGGAATAGATGTTTTAGAGATTAAAAATTCAGGTAAGAGCGCAACAAGTGCAAGATAGATTGTACCAATAGTTGTGAGTCTAGTTAATACGAAGTCAATATACTTTGAGGTATTCTCTCCTGGTCTAATGCCAGGAATAAAACCACCATACTTTCTTAAATTCTCTGCTTGTTCATCAGGATTAAAAACAATACCAGTATAGAAGAAACCAAAGAAAATAATCATTGCAGCAAATATTGCCAGATATAATGGTTGACCTCTTCCTAAATAACTTGAAATAAATAAAAATATGTCACTAGATGTTCCTGCACCAAAACCTGACATGGTGTTTGGTAAAAGTAGGATAGATGATGCAAATATAACTGGGATTACACCAGCAGTATTAATTTTAAGAGGTAGATGTGAACTTTGACCTCCGTAAACTTTATTTCCAACTTGTCTTTTTGGATATTGAACAACTAATCTTCTCTGTCCTTTTTCAATAAATACAATAAAAATGATTAGGGCTAAAACTAAAATTAATATTCCTAAAATAAATGCAGCACTTAACTCACCAGTTCTACCAAGTTGTAAAGTGCTTACAAAAGCACTTGGCAGATTAGCGAGAATTCCAGCAGTTATTATTAATGAAATTCCATTCCCAACACCTCTTGAACTAATTTGTTCTCCCAACCACATTAAGAAAATAGTGCCACCTACTAGTGTAACTACTGTTGTAATTCTGAAGAACATACCAGGGTCAATTACGATATTTCCATATGCTGTCTGCATTGATTCTAAACCAATAGACACACCGTAACCTTGAAGAGCAGCTATAAGGACGGTAGCGTACCTTGTGATTTGACGAAGTTGCCTTTGACCCTTTGAACCCTGTTCTTTTAAATTTTTCATATAGGGTATGGATCCTTGCATTAGAGTCATTATGATTGATGCTGAAATGTAAGGCATTACACCGAGTGCAAAAATCCCCATCCTTCCAAGTGCTCCACCAGAGAATGTGTCAAAAATACCTAAAATCCCAGAAGACTGTTGTTCAAAAAACTGTTGAAGAGAAACTGGATTAATACCAGGAATAGGAAGAAATGTGCCAAGCCTAAAAACAATTAGTGCACCCAAGGTAAATAATAACCTATTTTTTAACTCTGTTGCCTTTCCCAAAGCTCCAAAGTTCAAGTTTCCTGCAAGTTTTTCTGCCGCTGTAGCCATAATTATTCTTTAGCTGTTATTATCTTTCCACCTAATTTTTCAATTTTTTCAATTGCTTTTTTGGAGGCAGAAGAAATCTCAATATTGATAGCATCCTTAAGTTCTCCATAATTAAGAAGTTTTAAACTACCTTTGGATTTATTTAGGATCTTCTTTTCAAATAATTCTGACTCTTTAATATTTTTTGAGTCAATATTATACTTTGAGATCAAAGAATGTAAAATTGTAAAATTAATTGTTTGAATTTTTTTTTGGAATTTATTTTTAAAACCTCTTTTAGGTAAACGCCTATAAAGAGGCATTTGCCCACCTTCAAATCCATTAATCGATACTCCAGATCGAGATTTTTGACCCTTAACACCCCTTCCGGCAGTTTTACCTAAACCAGAACCTGACCCCCTTCCTCTTCTTTTTCTTTTTATATTTGAGGTTAAGGTTGATGGTATTTCGTTAATTTTCATAAATTATACTTCCTGCTAATTTTTATTTGTCATTATTTCAGTTACTTTTTTTGATCTTTTTGCTGCTACAGATTTTGGAGACTCTGACTTCTTAAATGCATCAAAGGTAGCCTTAAGCATATTATGAGGATTAGAGGTCCCTGTAGATTTAGCTACAACATCTTTTATCCCTAAAGATTCAAAAAGAGCTCTCATAGCTCCACCTGCAATTATTCCTGTTCCAGGTGCAGCAGATCTTAGTATAACTTTACCTGCACCATATCTACCAACTATATCGTGATGAATAGTTCTGTTATCTTTAAGAGAAACTCTAATCATTTTACTTTTTGCATTTTCAGAAGCTTTTCTTACAGCTTCTGGAACTTCTTTTGCTTTACCAGTACCGTAGCCAACTCTTCCCTTATTATCACCTACAATCATTATTGCAGCGAATCCAAATCTTCTTCCACCCTTTACAACTTTAGCTACTCTGTTTATGGTAACCAGATGTTCACTAAAATCTTTATCTTCGTTTTCAAACATACTTTATCCTTAAAAAATTAAACCTTGATTTCTGGCAGAGTCTGCAAGAATTTTAATTAACCCATGATATTTGTATTGACCTTTATCAAAAGCCACTTCCTTTATACCCTTTTCAATTGATCTTTGAGCAATATTTTTACCTATAACTTCAGCCATAGATTTTCTATCTTTTATATTCATATCAATATCTTTTTCTTTTGAAGATGCACTAGCCAGAGTTTTTCCAACACTATCATCTATGACTTGTGCATATAAATGCTTATTGGATCTAAAAACTGTTAGTCTATTTCTGCTTGTGACCTTTTTTAATTTATATCTTACTCTTTTTTTTCTTTTATCTTCCATAATATACCAACTTATTTTTTCTTACCTTCTTTTCTAAAGATATATTCGTTTTCATATTTAATGCCTTTACCTTTGAAAGGTTCTGGCTTTCGATATGAACGGATTTTAGCAGCTGTAGCGCCTAAAATTTCTTTATTAAAGCTCGATAATTTAATTATGTTCTGTTTCGGACATTCGACTTTGACTTCCTTTGGAACATCATAATCAATATCATGACTAAAACCTAATTGTAATTTTAATTTGTTTCCTGAAACACTAGCTCGATATCCAGTACCATTTAATTCTAGAGTTTTCGAAAAACCTACATCAACACCCTGAACGATATTATTTATTAATGATCTGGTGGTTCCCCAATTTGGATTAAGCTTGTCTTTATCTTCTTTAGGTAAAACATAAATTTCTTTTTCGTTAATTTCTACTTTAAAAAGTTGATCAACTTCTAATGACATTTCACCTAGTTTACCTTTAGCGTAAAAACTACCATTTTCAAATTTACATGTTACATTCTCTGAAATATTAATGCTATTTTTTGCTATTCTAGACATTTAAAAGACCTCACACAACACTTCACCACCAACATTATTTTGCCTTGCTTTGTTATCTGACATTACACCCATTGAAGTTGATAAAATTGATATGCCCAAGCCACCATATGTTTTAGGCAAATCAGAAATTTTAGAATAAACTCTAATTCCTGGTTTTGATACTCTTCTGATATTTTTAATAACAGGAGTGCCGTTGTAATATTTAAGATCAATTTGAATAGAATTTATACCTTTTCTTACTTCAACATCTTTGAAGTCTCTAATGTATCCTTCATCTTTTAAAACAGATAAGACATTCATGTTTAGATTTGATTTGTAACATGAAGTTATGGATTTTCTTGCTTTATGTGCATTTTTTATTCTTGCTAACATATCTGATAAAGAGTCATTAAAAGCCATATTTTTCTCCTACCAACTAGATTTTACCATGCCCGGCAAATCTCCTGACATTGATAATTCCCTAATTTTTATTCTTGAAAGACCAAACTTCCTGTAAACACCTCTTGTTCTACCAGTTAATTTACATCTATTACGAAATCTTATATTTGCACTATTTCTTGGAAGATCATTTAATTTATTTTGAAGCTTTAATCTCTCTTCAATAGAAATAGTTTTGTCCATAATTTTTTTCTTAAGAACTTTTCTTTTATTACTGAATTTCTCAATTAATTTTTGTCTATTGAGATTTTTTTGAACTGAACTTAATTTAGCCATTTAAATTAATTTTCCTCTCCGCCTGCAAAAGGCATGTTAAAACATTTTAGCAATTCTAGACCATCGTTATTATTTTTTGCGCTTGTACAAATTGTAATATTCAGGCCTCTTACCTTATCTATTTTGTCATAATTAATTTCGGGGAATATAATTTGTTCTTTAATACCCATTGAGTAGTTTCCATTCCCGTCAAAACTTTTTGAGTCTAAACCTCTAAAGTCTCTTATTCTTGGAATAGCAATGTTAACTAATCTATCTAAAAACTCATACATTTTTTTATTCCTTAAAGTTACTGAAGATCCTAAAGGCATCCCTGCTCTAATTTTAAAACCTGCAATTGCTTTCTTAGCTTTTGTTTTGATAGCTTTTTGGCCTGATATCAAAGATAATTCCTCTTGAGCTTTATCAATTAGTTTTGAGTCATCTTTTGCATCACCAATTCCCATATTAATGACAATTTTAGTCAACTTTGGAACTTCATGGATATTATTTACGTTCAATCTTTTTTTAAGATCTTCAACAATATTACTTTTATAATTTTCTAGAAGTCTACTCATATTAAATTTCAGCTCCAGTTTTTTTATTTACTCTTATTTTTTTTCCATCTTTATTTAATTTAAAACCAATTCTAACACCTTGATTTAATTTAGAGTCGAAGTAATTTAGGTTGGAAATATGGATAGGCATTTCTTTTTCTACAATTCCACCAGGTTCATTATTTCCAGGCTTTTGATGTTTTTTAACTTTATTAACGTCGGATACAATTGCCTTATTTGTCTTTGGTAAAACCTTCACTATTTTACCTTTTTTTCCTTTATCTTTACCGGCAAGGACAATCACTTCATCACCCTTTTTTATCTTAAATTTAATATTCATCTACAATACCTCTGGTGCAAGACTTATTATTTTCATAAATTTTTTTGTTCTAAGCTCTCTTGTAACTGGACCAAATATTCTCGTGGCTATTGGTTCTTCTTGCTTATCTAATAATACAGCAGCATTTCTATCAAATTTGATAGTTGAACCATCAGTACGTCCAAATGCTTTAGATGTTCTGACGATGACTGCTTTAAATACCTCACCTTTTTTTACTTTAGCTCTTGGAATAGCATCTTTAATAGAAACAACTATTATATCACCTATAGAAGCAAACCTTCTTTTAGATCCACCAAGTACTTTAATACATTGAACTCTTCTAGCTCCAGAGTTATCAGCAACAAAAAGATTAGATTGCATTTGTATCATTTTTGATCACCGTTGTTATTAACCACCATCCATTTTTTTAGTTTTGATATAGGTTTTGATTCAATTATGCTAACTTTGTCACCACTTTTATATAAATTATCTTCATCATGGACGTGATAGTTTTTCGATAAACTGATAATTTTTTTGTATAGCTTGTGTTTTACTCTTCTAGTAACATTTACAACTATAGTTTTATTAGAATTAGCAGATACAACAGTTCCAGAAAGTATTCTTTTAGGCATTTTTATCTCCTATAACTTGACTCATATTTGTTTTAAGTCTTGCAATTTTTAATCTTGTTTTTTTAATTTCTGCAGTTTTTTCTAATTGTCCTGTTGATTTTTGAAATTTTA